>CAZNOA010000156.1:0-3996 GCA_964574565.1 uncultured Halobellus sp.
GTCCGCCAGTGCTCCACGCGGGGGTACGGCCACGCGCTCGGCACGAGCACGCAGTCCACGCCCGCGTCGACCATCTCCCGGAACTGCTCCGGGAACCGCAGGTCGTAACAGGTCGTCACGCCGACGCGTACCCCTTCGAGGTCGACGACGGGCACCGTCTCACCGGGGACCATCCGGGCCGTCTCTTCGGAGCCGTAGCCGAACAGGTGGTGCTTCCGGTAGACGAGTCGCCGCGCTCCGTCGCGGTCGAACAGGACCGCCGTGTTCGCCAGTCCGGCGTCGGCCGGCACGTCGATTCCGGCGGCGGCGGACGCCGCGAGGTCCTCCACGACGGTGCCGGCGAGCACGTTGACCGAGGCGTCCGCGGCGACCGACGCGAACCGGCTCAGGCGGTCGCCCGCGACCCCTTCGGCCGCACGGCCGTACGAATCGAACGCGAAGTAGCCGACGTCGAACAGCTCCGGCAGGACCACCAGGTCCGCCCCGCTCTCAGCGGCCGCTCTGATCCGTCCGACGGCGCTCTCGACGTTCTCCTCGACGGCACCGCCCTCGATTCCGAGCTGAACGCAGGCTACCCTCATGCGGTCGAACTCAGCGACGCGCGAAGCGCGTCTTCCAAGTTGTCCAGCTCCGCGTCGAAGTTGCGCTTGAAGAAGGATTCGACGCCCGGCAGGCTCCCGTCGACGACGAACTCGTTGGCCAGCCGGCAGCCGCCGTCGGTCTCGGTGATCGTGTGTTCGCCGGTGACGCGGAACGCCCGCGACTTCCCGACGAACTTCACGCGGGTCGGCGGGTCGCGTTCGACCTCCTCCGTTTCGACGGAAATCGTCGATCGGACCATCGGGATCGGGAGCGCGACCTGCCACGTCGCGCGCCCGTCGCCGTGGACCTCGAAGGAGTCGACCACGCTTATCGCCCCTGCACGCTTCTCGGCGTCCGAGATGAACGCCCACACGTCGTCTGCGGGCGCGTCGAACTCGAACGTCCGTGAGACTCGGACGGTCATACGTCTCCGTTGGGACTACTGGGGTTAAAAAGACGCGAGTCCGGTCCGGCGCCGGTGTGTCAGCTCTGCGGAGTCACGCGCCACGTCGTCGAGCGGGCGCGTCCCCACTTCTCGATGTCGACGTCGTCCGATTTCTCGGCGAGCCGGGGGAGCCGCGAGCCCACCTGTTTGGCGGAGAGGCCGATCGCGTCCGCGATCGTCTTCGAGCGGACGTATCGCTCGCCACGGGTCACGCTGTCCGTGAGATACGAGAGGATCCGCTGTTCCTCCTCGGTGTACTCGCTCATGCTGTCGGTGTACGCGTCAGACGTTCTTAACGGTTTCTCGTCAGTCGAACACCTGGACGGCGACCACCGCACAGACGGCGAAGACGAACGCCGCCGCGAATCCCCACGCGCGACCGAACTGCGTCGGGTAGCCGAACATCACCACGGCGCCGACGAGCGCGACCGCCGTCAACGCCAGTGCAACGCCGATCTCTTTGTCCGATCCGATAGATCCCTCGCTCATACGCGACGCTTCGCGGGCGCCTACTTAGTTCATGCGAAGGGAGCCGTCCGGGAGGGCCACGCGACGGGCGCGACGCCGACGCGAGCGGCGCGGGCTCGGCCGCCCTCAGATGATCTCGACGTGGTCAGACGGCTCGTTGAGCGCGAGGTTCGCGGCGATCTCGGCGTTTCGCATCGCGTACTCCGCGGTGTGCTGCAGGCTGACCAGCACTTCGCGGGTCATCAGCAGCGTCTCGTTGTCGAGGTCGCTCGGCAGCTCGTCGAGGATCTCCCGCTCGCGGTCCTCCAGCCGAGCGAACAGGTTCCGGCACTCGACCGTGAGATCGTAGTCGCGTTCCACGACCGCCCGGACGGCGAGCGCCGTCAGCTCGTCGACCTGATCGGTGAACTCCCGGATCTGCCGCATCGTCGCGCTGTCGACGTCGAGCGTGTGGCCGTCGGCCTCCATCACGATGTCGGCGATGTCTTCGGCGTTGTCGGCGGTGAGCTCGAGGTTCTTCGCGACCGAGCGGTAGCCGATCAGGGGGAACCCCTCCTCGAGGCCCACGGCGCGCGCGAGGTTGGGGTTCTGGTACGCCGTGAAGATGAGCCGGAGCAGGAGCACGAAGATCTTGTTGGCCTGCCGCTCGCGGTTGAGCGCGCGCTGCGCCAAGTCGGGGTTGCCGTGCGCCAGCGCCTTCACGGCCTCGCCTCGCATCGTCGATCCCGTGTTCTCCAACCGTTCGAGGAGGTTGTCGAGCGTGAAGTCCTCCGGGTCGACCGAACACCGGATCGAGATGTCAGAGGGCGTCTCTTCGATGACGCCGAGCCCCATCAGCTGCGTCTCGGCTTTATACACCGCGTTGATGTGTTCGCTGTCGAGGGTCCCCTCGCTCCGGACGTGGATCACCCGCCGGCCGAGCACGTACTGTGCGACGATGGCTCGCTCTAACGACCTCGCGTCGAGCCCGTCCGCGTTGATGACGGCCTCCGACTCCTCCGAGCTCACCGACTCCGGAAGCACCGTGAGCGTGCCCTTTCCGCCCATCCGCAGCGATACCTCGTCTCCCTTGTTGACGCCGTGCTCTTTCGCCCACTCCGCGGGGAGGGTCATCGCCAGCGTCGACGGACCCAACCGTTGTACTTTCCGCGTTTCCATGCGCGTGAATACCGCGGGATACACCTTAACGTTGTTCGTATGTTCATTATACGCTTCCGAAAATATACAAGGGATTCTGTCGCTTCGGTGGCGCGCTCGACGCCCTCGGAGCTGTCGCTCCGATGTCGCGCTCGACGCACCCGTCCCGCTCACCGGACGGATCTCCGCGGTTATACTGCCGTCGCCGCCGAGAGGCGTTCACAACCGAGCGGGTGCTCGTCGTCGACGACTCCCCGTTTCAGCGGACCGTCGTTCGTGACGCGCTGGAGGGGGCGTTCGCGGTCGGCGGCGAGGCGGCAGACGGCGCGGAAGCGATCGGTCTGTTCGAGGCGTACGAACCGGACGCGGTGTCGATGGACGCCGTCATGCCGGAGATGACCGGTATCGAGGCGGCCGCCGCGATAAAAGAGCCGTGGCCGGACGCCGTGGTTGTGACGTGCAGGAGCGTCGACCAACAGGAGCTCGTGACGTGCAGGAGCGTCGACCAACAGGAGCAGATGATGGCGGCCGTGAACGCGGGCGCCGACGTCGGGCCGGGGAAGGGGGATCGGCCCGGGAACTCACTCCGAGTCGAAGGACCGCAGGATCGACGCGAGCGCGCTCGCGAGCTCCTCGAATCGGCCGATCTCCATCGAATCGGTCGTCACCCACACTCCGTGATCGTTGGCGATCACCCGCGTGAGATATCCGTTTTCGAACACGCGGACGGTGAAAATATAATCGCCCAGCTGGCTATCGGCGTACAGCGCCTGCGCGTGGAACCCGTTGCGCTCGTTCTCGGCGAACCCGACGAGATCCGCCGTCTGACTCAAGTCGCTCCGGAGATACAGCTGCTCGACGTCGTCTTCGGTAAAGTAGGTGAGACTGCGGAGTTCGTCGCCCGTCGCGGTCCGCGCCGCGCTGAGCAACTCGGTGGCGTGTGCGTTGTCAGACTGTGACATACTATCATGATCTGTACTTCGGATACATGAGCGTATGGGTGGCCGCAGAACCGTCCGCCGGCCCGGAGGGACAGAGTTTAGCGACTCGCCCGTCATCCACCGCCAATGAGCGATTACGGCGACGTCTGCGTCCTGTTGCCCACGATGGACGAGATCGAGACGGTCGCGCGCGTCGTCGAGGATTTCCGCGACGCCGGTCTCGACGAGATTCTCGTGATCGACGGCGGATCGACCGACGGCACCCGCGAGGCGGCCCGTGAGGCCGGCGCTCGCGTCGTCGTTCAGTCGGGCCGCGGCAAAGGACAGGCGGTCAGGGAGGCGGTCCGCGACCACGTCGACGCGCCGTACGTCGTGATGGCCGACGCCGACGCGACGTACGACGCCGCCGACGTCGACGCGATG
>CAZNOA010000157.1:0-3949 GCA_964574565.1 uncultured Halobellus sp.
TCGCCGGACACCTCGACTCCGCGACCGTCTGGGCCGGCGAGTGTCACCTGCGCGCCTTCGCAGAGCCGCTGGAGCGCTCACACGACTCGGTGACCGACCTCGATTTATGGCTCTGAGGCGGACCGAGACGGGCGAATCGGTCGAGGGAACCGACCGAGGCGAGCGGGAATGAGGCCGGACGACGAGCGCTACTTCGCCCGGATCGAAGAGCGGCTCGACGAGGCGCTGGGAGTCGCGGAGACGGCCAAAGAACAGGGATACGATCCGGAGACTGAAGTCGAGATCCCGGTCGCTCGCGACATGGCCGACCGCGTCGAGAACATCCTCGGTATCGACGGGGTCGCGGAGCGCGTCCGCGAGCTCGAGGGGGAGATGTCCCGGGAGGAAGCGGCCCTGGAACTCGTCACGGACTTCGTCGAGGGGACCGTCGGCGACTACGACTCCCGCGCCGGCAAGGTCGAGGGCGCCGTGCGGACCGCGGTCGCGCTCCTCACCGAGGGTGTCGTCGCCGCGCCGATAGAGGGGATCGACCGCGTCGAACTGCTGGAGAACGACGACGGCACCGAGTTCGTCAACGTCTACTACGCCGGTCCGATCCGCTCTGCCGGCGGGACCGCACAGGCGCTGTCCGTGCTCGTCGCCGACTACGCGCGGTCGCTTCTGGACATCGACGAGTACAAGCCGCGCGACGTGGAGGTCGAACGCTACGCCGAGGAGATCGCCTTATACGACAAAGAGACCGGACTCCAGTACACGCCGAAAGACAAGGAGTCGAAGTTCATCGCCAAACACATCCCCGTCATGTTGGACGGGGAGGCGACCGGCGACGAGGAGGTTTCCGGCTTCCGCGACCTCGAGCGCGTCGACACCAACTCCGCCCGCGGCGGGATGTGTCTGGTCGCCGCCGAGGGAATCGCGCTGAAGGCGCCGAAGATCCAGCGGTACACTCGCGACCTCGACGAGGTCGACTGGCCTTGGCTGCAGGACCTGATCGACGGGACGATCGGGAAAGACGGGGCCGGTGACGGAGACGACACGGGCGCCGACGGCGACGAGGCCGACGGAGACGACACGGGCGCCGAGGGCGTCGACCTCGACGGCGACGCTCCCGGAGCCGACGGCGTCGACGACCCGCCCGGACCGCTCCGGGCGGAGCCGTCACAGAAGTTCCTGCGCGACCTGATCGCCGGCCGCCCCGTCTTCACCCATCCGAGCGAAGCCGGCGGCTTCCGGCTCAGATACGGTCGTGCGCGGAATCACGGGTTCGCGACCGGCGGCGTCCACCCGGCGACGATGCACCTCGTCGACGACTTCCTCGCGGCGGGGACCCAGATCAAGACCGAGCGACCGGGGAAGGCGCACGGCGTCGTCCCCGTCGACTCCATCGAGGGGCCGACCGTCCGGCTCGCGAACGGCGAGGTCCGGCAGATCAACGACCCCGAGGAGGCAAAGCAGGTCCGCAACGGCGTCGAGAAGGTGCTCGACCTCGGCGAGTACCTCGTCAACTACGGTGAGTTCGTCGAGAACAACCACCCGCTCGCGCCCGCGTCGTACGTGTACGAGTGGTGGGTCACGGAGTTCGACGCCGTCGGCGCCGACGTCCAAGCGATGCGGGACGACCCGCACGTCGACCTCGAACACCCCGACGTCGCCGAGGCGCTCGCGTGGGCGACCGAGTACGACTGCCCGCTGCACCCGGAGTACACGTACCTCTGGCACGACGTCTCCGTCGACGCGTTCGAGACGCTCGCCGAGGCGGTCGCCGCCGGCGACGTGACCGACGGCGTCCTCGCGATCGAACGGACGGAAACGACGCAGGACGCGCTGGAGTCGCTGCTGATCGAGCACACCGCGACGGCGGACGCGCTCCGGATTCCCACGTGGCGTCCGCTGGCGCGGTCGCTCGGGATCGACGACGGGCTGCAGCGGACGTGGAGCGACCTCTCTCCCGCGGCCCGCGAGTGGGCCGACGGCGAGAACGCGGTGCGGGCCGTCAACGAGGTCGCCCCCTTCGAGGTCCGCGAGCGGGCGCCGACGCGGATCGGCAACCGGATGGGGCGCCCGGAGAAGTCGGAGAGCCGAGACCTCTCGCCGGCGGTCCACACGCTGTTCCCGATCAACGAGGCTGGCGGTCCCCAACGCGACGTCGCGGAGGCCGCCAGCGTCATGGACGACCGCGGTCACCGCGGTCGGCTGGAGGTGGAGGTGTCCGACCGCCGCTGCCCCGACTGCGGCGAGCACACCTATACGGCCCGCTGCCCCGACTGCGAGGCCCACACGGAGCCCCACTACGAATGCGGCGACTGCGGGACCGTCTGCGAGCCGGACGAGGCAGGCCGCGTCGAGTGCCCCCGCTGCGAGTGGGAGGTGACGGCTGCGACGTACCAGGAGGTCGACCTCAACGACGCCTACCGCTCCGCGCTGGAGAACGTCGGCGAGCGGGAGGCCGCCTTCGAGATCCTCAAAGGCGTCCAGGGGCTCACGTCGCGGAACAAGACGCCCGAGCCGATCGAGAAGGGGATCCTCCGCGCGAAAAACGGCGTCACCTCGTTCAAGGACGGGACGGTCCGATACGACATGACGGACCTACCGGTCACCGCGGTCCGGCCCGAGGAGCTGGACATCACCGCCGACCACCTCCGGGAGATCGGCTACGAGACCGACATCGACGGCGAGCCGCTGCGCCACGACGACCAGCTGGTCGAGCTGCGGGTCCAGGACATCGTCCTCTCCGACGGGGCGGCAGAGCACATGCTCCGGACGGCCGACTTCGTCGACGACCTCCTCGAACAGTTCTACGGCCTCCCCCGCTTTTACGAGGTGAACGAGCGCGACGACCTCGTCGGCGAGCTCGTCTTCGGGATGGCGCCGCACACGAGCGCCGCGACTGTCGGGAGAGTGGTCGGATTTACCTCGGCCGCCGTGGGATACGCGCATCCGTACTTTCACGCCGCGAAACGTCGGAATTGCTTCCACCCGGAGACGGAGATCGAGTATCAAGACGACGCAGGGCGGCACCGCGAAACGATCGAGGAGTTCGTCGAAGCTCGGCTCGACAACCCCCAGACCGACGACTTCGGAACACTCGTTGCGGAACTCGACGGCAACGTCGAGGTCCCTTCGATCGACGAACACGGACATTCATCGACACAGTCGGTGACCGCCGTCTCGAAACACCTGAGTCAGGATCATCTCGTCCATGTCGAGACCAAGTGTGGGCGTTCGATTCGGGTGACGCCGGACCACACGATGCTGCGAGTCGCAGATGGAGGCGTTCGAAAGGTCGCTGCGAATGAACTGGATGTCGGTGATTCGGTCCCAGCGACGACCCCTCGTCACGAGGCGTCAGTGGACATCACCGCCGGTGTGACGGCAGACGGAGGGATCGAGACGGATGTCGTTGTCTCGGTCGAATTCCTCGAAAGCGACGTGGACCACACGTACAATCTCACAGTAGCCGAGACGCACACGCTCGCGGCGAACGATTTACTGGTCGCCCAGTGTGACGGTGACGAGGATTGCGTAATGCTGCTTATGGACGGTCTTCTCAACTTCTCGAAGGAGTACCTCCCCGATCAGCGTGGTGGCAGTGTCGCCGAGGACTCCCGACTCGTCGCTCGCGATCCACAGGGACGGATCCGATACCTCACATTCGAGGAGTTCTGGAACGAGCTCGAATCGCCCATCGAAGTCGATGGGCAGTTCAAGAAACGAACGTGCGTACACGAAGGCTGGCAGACGTACACGTTCGACGAGGGTCACGATTCGAGTCTCCAACCGATCGAGAAGGCGATCCGATACCGCGCCGACGAGGACGAGACTCTGCTCAGGGTCGAGACGCAGTTCGGACGATCGCTCGATATCACGCCGAATCACAGTCTGTTTCGGTACGATGACGGCATCGAAGAAGTGGCTGGTGACGATCTCGATGTTGGCGATCTCATCCTTG
>CAZNOA010000158.1:0-3947 GCA_964574565.1 uncultured Halobellus sp.
TCGGTCAGCTCGTGGCTCTCGCCGATCCGCCGCGAGGACCGCGCGTCGACCGCGTGGAGGTATCCCTCGCCGATGTCCGTGTGGACCGCGTACGCGAGGTCCGGCGGCGTCGATCCGGTCGGCAGCAGGAACGCGTCCGGGAGGACGGTCCCCGTCCCGTCGGTCCACTTCGAGGCGTCTTGGACCGGGTACACGGTCACTCGGTCGAGCAGGTCGTAGACGGCCGCGTTCAGCGCGGTCTGGACTCCCGTGCCGCCGTGTTCGGCCATCACGCCGCGGATCGCGTCGAGCCCCTCGCGCTGGCCGTCCGAGAGGTCACCCGTGATCTCGAAGTCGTCGTCGCCCGGGTCGTAGTCGACGATCCCCGCCTCGGCGCCGCGTCGCAACGCGAGTTCGCCGTCGGCCGTCGCCGCCACCACCGGCTTCTCGGTCCCCTCGCGGATCCGCTCGACGGCGCCCTCCGGGGCGGCGTCCGCCTTGTTGGCGACGACGACGATCGGTTTGGTTCGACGCCGGATCGCCCGCGCCAGCGCCTCGCGGTCGCCGTCGGTCCACGTCTTCGGGTCCGCGGGGTACTCCAGCTCGCGGAGGACGCTCGCCACGTCGGCCTCCGTCGCGCCGAAGCCGGTCAGGAGGTCGGTGACGGCCGCCTCGAGGTCGAAGTCTGGCGAGCGCGACTTCCGCTCGACGCTCTCCCAGTTGCGGTCGACGATCCCCGCGAGCCACAGGTCCATCTCCTCCTCGATGAAGTCGACGTCGTCGAGGGGGTCGTGGCTCCCGGGTTCGACGGGCTCGCCCTCGGCGTTCGTCGCCCCCGAGGCGTCGACGACGTTGAGAACCACGTCGGCGTTCGTCAGCTCGTCGAGGAACTGATTGCCGAGCCCCTTCCCCTCGTGAGCGCCCGGAACGAGCCCCGCGACGTCGAGGAGCTCGATCGGGACGTATCGCTTCCCGTCGCGGCAGTTCTCGTCGCCGCAGCGCTCCTCGCGGGCGAGACAGGGGCACTCGGTCCGGACGTGGGTCACGCCCCGGTTCGCGTCGATCGTCGTGAACGGGTAGTTCGCGACGTCGACGTCGGCCATCGTCGCAGCAGTATAAAAGGTGGATTTACCGGCGTTCGGCTTGCCCGCCAGCGCGACCGTGATCATACGGGAGGGTCGCCGCGGGGCGAAAAGCCCCTTTCGGTCGGCGGGGTGACGGCCACGGTCGGCGTCACAGCGACACCGTGGTCCCGTCTCCCGCCTCGACCGCGCGCCGGTAGACGGCCGCCCCGGCGGCCGCGTCGAGCGTCGCCGACCCGACGCTCACGACTACCGTGGTACCCGACGGGGCAGGCGTCGACCGACGGCCGGCGATCACGTCGCCGAACGGGACGAGGTCGTCAATGCCGCGGTCGCTCGCGAGCAGGTCACCGGTCTCCGCGGCCTCCGCGGGCACGTCTGCGAACACAGCGTCCGAACCGTCGAGCACGGCCGGTTCGAGCTCCTGCATCTCGGCGGTGAACGCGCCGACCGCCACGACGAGCGCGCTCGGTTCGAGCGCGTCCGCGGGGAAGACCGGTGCCGTCGCGGTCGTCGCCGTCACGACCGCGTCGGCGCCCGCGACGGCCGCCCGCGGCGAATCGACCGCCCGGGCCGGGATTCCTTCCGCCGCGAGCTCGTCGGCGCACGCGACTCGCGACTCGCTCGGTGAGTAGATCCGCACGTCGTCGAGCCCGGCCACGGTCGCGACGGCGCGGGTCTGCCAGCGGGCCTGCGCCCCCGCGCCGATCACGCCGAGCGCGGCCGTCTCTGGAGCGAGTTCACGGACCGCGAGCGCGCCGAGGCAGCCCGTGCGGGCGTTGGTGATCGTCGTGCCGGCCATGTACGCCTCCGGACGACCCGTCCGCGCGTCGGTGAGGGCGATCTGTGCGTTTATCGTCGGACGCCCGCGGTCGGCGTTCCCCTCGTGAACGCCGACGAGCTTCGTGGCGTACTGCGCCTCGCCGTGGATATACGCGGGCATCGCGATTGCGGTCCCGGTCGGCTCGTCCCCGTCGAGGCCGGTTCCGACCGGGAAATGCGGTCGGTCCGGACGCTCGACCGCGCCCGCCGCCTGTTTGGCGAGCGCGTCGCCCACCACGTCGACGAGCGTCGGGAGGCGGAGATGCGCGCGTACCGCCTCTTCCGGCAGCAGGAGTACCATACTCGACGCCAACGTCGCTCGAAGCCTTGAGTGTTGAGTCGCGGTCGATCGCCACTCGACGCTCCCCGACGCCCCGATGCGTCGCGGTCGTGTCCCGCGTCCGATCGATTTGCCGTGTGGCCACCGGCGCTTATACCCCCGGGGATCGACGACCAGCCATGGACGCCTTGGTCTGTGGCGGCGGGATCGTCGGCCTCGCGGCCGGCTACGAGTTGGCGGACCGCGGCGCTGACGTGACGCTGTGCGAGCGCGGATCGCTCGGCGGCGGGAGCACTGCGCGCTCGGCCGGCGGTATCCGGTCGCAGTTCTCGACGCGGGTCAACGTCGAGCTCTCGCTCGCCAGCGAGGCGGTCTGGGACGCGTTCGAAGAGCGGTTCGGCGTCGACATCGGGCTCCGGAAGAACGGGTACCTGTTGCTCGCGCGGACCGAGGCGACCGCGGACCGGTTCCGGGAGGACGTCGCCATGCAGCGGGAGCTGGGTGCCGCGACGGAGCTGTTGACGCCCGTGGAGGCGGTCGAACGCTGTCCGGGGATCGATCCCGAGCCGTTCGTCGCGGCGACGTACAACCCCGACGACGGGGTCGCCGACCCGAACCTCGCCGTGCAGGGCTACGCCGGCGCCGCCCGCGAGGCGGGGGTCGACCTGCGAACGGGAACCGCCGTCACGGACGTCCACTTGGAGGGAGACCGCGTGGTCGGTGTCGACGTCCGAGCGGCGGGCGAGACCGACCGGCTGGCGGTCGACTGCGTCGTGAACGCGGCGGGCGCGTGGGCCGCACGGGTCGGTGACTTGGCCGGCGTCGAACTGCCAATCGCGCCCCGGAGACGGCAGATCGCCGTCGTGGAGCCGTCGGCGCCCGTCCCCGAGTCAGCGCCCCTGACCATCGACCTCGACACGGGGTCGTACTTCCGACCGGAGCGCGACGGAATCGCGCTCGTCGGCGGTCACTTCGCCGAGACGGACCCCGACGCCGATCCGGACGACTACGACGAGGGAATGGATGTCGGCTGGGCGGCGGACGCGGTGGATCAGGCCGCCGCGTACGCCGACTACTTCGGGCCGGAGACGCGCATCCGGCGCGGTTGGGCGGGCCTGTACGCGGTGACGCCGGACCACCATCCGATCGTTGAGCGGTCGGTTCCGGGGCTGGTGACCGCCGCGGGGTTCTCCGGTCACGGGTTCCAACACGCGCCCGCGACCGGCCGGATCGTCGCCGACCTCGTCCTCGACGGCGAGACCGACGTCGCCGACGTGTCGGCGCTCGTTCGGGAGCGATTCGAGCGCGGGGAGCCGATTGTAGAGCGGAGCGTCGCGTGACCCGTGGTGGGACCGCCGGGCTCTCCCGCGCTCGAAGCGGCGGTACGCTCGTCGCCCTCCGTATCGCCCGCGTTTACGAAGGCGCATGAATCGGTCCGCCCCCCACAGGGGAAGACACACGTGCGCTCCCGCCGTCGGACCGATCCGTGAAACGACCGATCCGTGAGCCAGCCCAATTCCGATGGCACAAAACGGCTCCCGCCGAATACAGATGCAATCGCGTCCAGGGCCTATCGGCCCGAAGCACCCGATGAGCACGATGGACGACACCGCTGGCGTTCTCGTCGTCGGTGACACCACTATCGATCTCTATCCGGTCGATGAGGGCCCGATCACCGACGGAAGCGCCTTCGAGTGGCGGGTCGGCGGAACGGCGGCGAACGTCGCTCGGTGGCTCGCCGCACTGGGCGACGACGCCACGCTCGTGACGAACGTCGGGACCGA
>CAZNOA010000159.1:0-3943 GCA_964574565.1 uncultured Halobellus sp.
CGCGTGCCTGCGAGCGGGCCGCAGGCCCGCGAGTAGCACGCGCGAGGGAGGCGGGCGGGCCGGCGCGGCGGCGCTCGCGCCGGCCCGCCCGCCGAGGCTGGGGAGGCGTGAGGTGCGGTGGCTGTGCGGAGCGGGGCTTTTGAGGTGTCGGTAGCGATCGGCAGGTGATAGTCGCCGACCTGTCGCCGAGCGGCTGGGGCGTCGACGGAAAGCACGTCGAAACAGGCCCTCAGAGGCGGACCGACCGGATATTCGGGGAACCCCGCGGTATCCCTACCGACCGCTTATATACGGTTCTCGCGGCCGGGGTCGACGTCGATCGCGTCGACCGGACAGACGTCGACACAGAGCATACAGTCGATACACTGGTCTTCGTTCGTCGGGTTCGCTTTGATCTCCGATTCGGGGTGACCGGGCGTGTCGACCCACTCGAACACGTCGACCGGACAGTCCTCCAGACACGCGCCGTCCGCGAGACAGATGTCGAAGTCGACGGCGACGTGCGTGCCGCGGATCCCCTGTTTCTCGGGCGGGTCGACCGGCCCCCATACGGCGACGTTGTCCTCCTCGCCGACCTGCTCTCGGCTCTTTTCGAAGTTCGGGTCGATGGCCATCGTTGACCGTGATTCGCCGCTCGGGGGTTTAAATTCCGCGACGCGCACGGAGACCGGTGAAACGGGAGAGAAACGTGACGGAAGAGAAACCACGCGAGTGGCCGACTAGCAGCCAGCGATCAGGGATGCGCGTAGTACGCGAGCAGGTCCTCGGAGCCGTCGGGGCCGTCCGCCTCGTCCGTGGCGGCGGGCTCGAACGCGTCGATGCGGGCGAAGCCGACCCGCTCGAACTGGACGACGTCGTCGACGTCGGTCGCGGCGATCGCGGGCTCGGCGTAGCCGCGCACGTCGCCGGAGACGCTCCGGAGCAGCGTTTCGAGCCCCGACTCGACCGGAACCCAGTGGATCACGTCGACGCCGCCGTCGCGGACCACGTCGATCCCGGCGTCGGCGAAGACGAGCTCGTCGCCCGCGTATCGGACGCAGCCGTACCCCTTGAGCCAGACGCGCTCGCCCTCGCTCGGGAGGTCAGAGGACTCGACGACGACGCGACCGGCGGGCACCTCGCGGTCGCCGCGGTCCTCGTGGTCCGGGTGCAGCGGCGGGTGGCCCGCCGCGGGCGCCGGGGCGTCGCCGTCGACGACGGGGAGTTCGACCGCGGGGTCGTCGTCGCGGTCGCGGACCAGGAAGTACCGGTTCGCGTCGTCGTCGACGATGTCGCGGTTGTTGGCGTAGACGGACGACATCGCTAGGTCGACGTCGGAGGTCGACAAGCCGAGATCCGTCATCGAGTCGACCAGGGCCTGCCCGCGGATGCCGCGGCGTCGCATCGAGCGGATCGTCGGCGCGCGCGGGTCGTCCCAACCCGTCAAGTCGCCGGCTTCGATGAGCGCCTTGATCGTCGACGTCGACAGCTTCACGTCGTACTCGTCGACCTGCACGTGGCCCCAGTGGAGCACTTCGGGGTACTCCCAGCCGAAGTAGTCGTAAACGAACCGCTGGCGCTTCGCGGAGTCCTGTAAGTCGATGCCGCGGATGATGTGGGTGACGCCCGTGAGGTGGTCGTCGACGCCCGACTGGAAGTCGAGCATGGGCCAGCAGCGGTACTCCGCGGCCGCCTCGCGCGGATGGGGCGTGTCGATCATGCGGAAGGCGACCCAGTCGCGGAGCGCGGGGTTCTTGTGCTCGATGTCGGTCCGGACGCGGAGGACCATCTCGCCGGCGTCGTACTCCCCGGCGACCATCTCGTCGAACTCGGCGTGGACGGTCTCGGCGTCCTTCTCGCGGTGCGGACACGCCTCGGCGTCGTTTTTGAGCGCCGAGAACGCCTCGCCGGAACACGAGCAGGTGTACGCGCCGCCGGCGTCGATGAGGTCCCGGGCGTGCTCGTAGTAGGTGTCGAGCCGGTCGGACGCCTTCAGGACGCGGTCGGGCTCGAAGCCGAGGTAGTCGATGTCCTCTAAGATGGCGTCGTACGCGTCCAGATCCGGACGCTTCGTCTCGGGGTCCGTGTCGTCGAACCGGCAGATGAACTCGCCGTCGTACCGCTCTTTGTACGTGCCGATCACGGCGGGCATCCGCGCGTGGCCGACGTGCCACGGACCGTTGGGGTTTGGCGCCGCGCGCATCACCACGTCGCCGGGCTCGGCGTTCGGGAGGTCCGGGAGCGCGTGCTCGTCTTCCTCGTCGTCGGCATCCAGCTCCGCGAGCTTCTCCGGCGCCAGTCCGTCGAGCCGCTCGCGCCGCGCCGCCGCGTCCATCTCCGCGACCCGGTTCACGACCGGCGCGACGATCCCCGGGATCTCGTCGCCGTGCGGTCGGAAGTCCGGATTCTCGCCCATGAGCGGCCCCATGATCGCGCCCACGTCCGGATCGCTACCGTGTTTTAACGCGTTGAATAACGCGGCCGTCTCTGCGGCCGCCTCGACGCGCTCGCGGAGTTCGTCGTCCATACCGACCGATTGTCGGGGTCGACCCAAAAACACCGCGGAACGGCGGGGACCGTGCCGCGTCGGGAGGCCTCGACCCCGGCGTCGCGGTGACGGGCGGGTCGTCCGAAGGGTGTGTCGTACCGTCGAACCGTCGGCCGAACCGCCCAACTGTCAACTGCACCGCTGACCCGGCAGCCGCATCGCTAACCAGTCGACCGCACCGCCGAAGAATCGGCGCTGTCGCGGAGCCGACGCCGACGGGTCGCCGACGAGGGGCCCGCGGGCAGGGGTATCGACTGATACGCCTCGACAAACTTAAACGGCGAACACCTTTCACGACGGTCAGGGACCCCTTACGGCGGTGAACGGTCGAGACGCTTATCAGGGACCGAAACCCAATGCTGTGAAATCGAATCCCGTCCGAAGACCGACCCGCCGACACTCCGCCGGGTTGATATCCGCCCGAGTCGTGAAGTGAGCATGAACACGGGAGCGACCGATCGGCGGCCGCGGCGCGCGGAGGGATCGGCGTGGTAGGACCGATGTCCGAGGCCGAGCGCGACGCGGGGAACCGGAAGATCAAGATCGGCCTCCTGCTCATCGTGGCCGTGTCGCCGCCGCTCATCGCCTTACAGTGGGACCCGACTCCGCTCGAGCTACTCGCCGCCCTCGGCGTCGGCCTCGGTCTGGGCGCCCTCGTCGTGTGGTACCTCGGCAAGCTCGCCGCGGAGTTCACCGGTGGCTCGCGGCGGCGCGGCCGGCGACGGAGATAGCTCTCGTCTCCGCGTGAGACCCTTCTGAATCGGCCCGCAACGAGGCCGTCCGCTCAGTCCTGCTCGCCCCGCACCGCCGGCTTCCCGTCGAGCGAGACGACGTCCCCCGCGCGGTCGCCGGCGATCGCCCGCGACGTCGACAGCGGTGAGATGCTGACCTCTCCCTCGACCGCGGCGCGGCGGTCGGAGCCGGGATCGTCGGCGACGTCGCCGCGCAGGAACTCCCGCCAGAACCGGTCGCGGAGCTCCATCCCCATCTCGCCGCGACGCTCGTCGAAGCCGCGCCCGTCCGCCTCGCCGTCGCCCGGATGGAACTCGATCACGTCGAAGCCGCGGGCGGGCTCCGTCAGCCGGTAGGTCGGGTCGTCGGCCGCCTCGTCGTCGTCGGCCGGGACGTTGACGTTCAGCACGTCGGCACCGAAGGGGAGCACGCCGTCGTCTGCCCCGTCGAGGAGGTCGAGAACGACCTCGCCGGCGAGCGCGAAGTCGCGGGTATCCATCGTCGGCGGCACGGGGAGGTTCCCGCGGTCGTAGAGCGAGACGGCGATCGCGGGCACTCCGAGGAACGACGACTCCATCGCGGCGCCGACGGTCCCCGACTGCCCGAGGATGTGCGCTCCGATGTTCGGGCCGTGGTTGCAGCCGGAGACGACGATGTCGGGGTCGAGTCCGAGCGCGACGTCGG
>CAZNOA010000160.1:0-3922 GCA_964574565.1 uncultured Halobellus sp.
TCGACGACGCCGACCCGCCGGAGACCGAGGCGATCGAGTACCTCCGCGACCTGGCTGACTTCGTCGTCGTTCGGGAGCGGTAGTTCGAGCCGTTTATATCCGGTAATCCGAGACAACGCCGCGCAAACGACTTCTCACTGGCGGTTATTCGATGAGTCGGCGGCGGATGCGCTCATCTCCCACTCTTCGACCGCGTCGGTAACGGCGGTCGGCTGTTCATCGAGGAGACACGCCGAGGGGTGAGCGGTACCCGGGAGTTCGGGGTTGACCGCCTCACAGACCGACTCGTATCGCGCGCGAAGCATCTCGATCGCGTCGTCGATATCGCCGTCTGCGAGCGCCAGAAGCGATTCGGTTATCACCCGATCGTCCTCGTCGGGGAACTCGTGTGTAAACAGATCGCCTGCAAGCTGCTCGGCGAACGCGGCGGTGTCCGTTCGGTCGGGATCGTCCACCTGTTCCCAGCGGAGATCGGGGTCAAGCCGATCCGTCTCGAGCAGCGTGCGGTACTCGACGATTTCGCGATACGCCTCCTGCGGGAGGTCGATCGCCGGTGGCTGGATGACGATCGGACACCGGGTCCGGAACGAGCAGCCCGAGGGCGGATTACGCGGCGAGGGAACGTCACCGGAGATCGTGTGTCGCTCACGCTCTCGTTCGTCGGTCGACGCCCGGGGAACGCTCCCGAGCAGCGCGTTCGTATACGGGTGTTTTGGATCGTCGAATATCTCGTCGACGGGGCCGATCTCGACGAGTTCGCCGAGATACATGACTGCGACCCGATCGCAGATGTGACGGATAACAGACAAATCGTGGCTGATGAGCAGATAGGTGAGATCGAACTCATCCTGCAGGTCGTCGAGGAGATTGAGCACCTGTGCCTGCACGGAGACGTCGAGCGCGCTCGTCGGCTCGTCGAGCACGAGAAACTCGGGTTCGAGCGCGAGTGCGCGGGCGATCCCGATCCGTTGGCGCTGGCCGCCCGAGAACTCGTGTGGATACCGGTCGAGCTGATCGCGAGAGAGCCCCACGCGACCGAGCAGCTCCCGTGCGCGTTCGAGCCGTTCGGCTTTGGTCCCGATGTCATGGATCTCGAGCGGCTGCGTGACGATGTCGCCCACCGTCATCCGCGGATCGAGACTGGAGAACGGGTCTTGGAAGACGACCTGTGCCTCCCGACGGAACGCCTGCATTTCGGCACCTTCGAGGTCGTATACGTTGTCGCTCTCGAACTCGACGCGTCCTCCAGAGGGTTCCTGCAACCGGAGTATCGTCTCGCCGGTGGTCGACTTTCCACAGCCGGACTCTCCGACGAGGCCGAGCGTCTCCCCTCGGCCGATGTCGAAAGAGACCCCGTCGACGGCCTTCACAGCGGTCGGTTCGGTCCCGAACAGCCTGTCGAACAGCGAGTCATCCTCCCAGAAGTATTTCTGTAGGTCGCGGACCCGGACCAGCGGTTCATCCGTGTTCTCCGGTGGTCGACCTTGACTCTCGCTCATCGGTTCGCACCTCCGGTCGCCTCTGTGTCCTCGCCGCGCTCTCCGACTCCGCCACCACCGTCTGCGGCGGCCTCTCGCTCGGTCGTCTCGCTCTCGAAGTAGCCGTTCGGAAGCGCCGCGGCTTCGTTGTACGCCTCGTCGGCGAGGTAACACATCGCCGTGTGGCTCTCCGACCCCACTCCCGCGTCGAACTCCGGCGGCTTCTCGAGACAGGTTTCCATGGCTTTCGGGCACCGATCGGCGAAGTAACACCGATCTTCCATCTCGTGATCGAGAAGGCTCGGGACGTTGCCGGCGATCGGTTTGAGCCGATCGCCGGCCCCGTCGAGATTGGGAACGCTACCGAGCAGTCCCTTTGTATACGGATGAACGGGCGAATCGAACACGTCCGTGAGCGTGCCCCGCTCGACGATCTCACCCGCGTACATCACTCCGACCTTATCACACATTCGAGCGACGACACCGAGGTTGTGGGTGATTAACAGGATCGTCATTCCCGTCTCCGACTGCAGCTCGTCGAGCAGGTCCAACACCTGCGCCTGAATGGTGACGTCGAGCGCGGTCGTCGGCTCGTCGGCGATCAACACCTCCGGCTCTCCGGCGAGCGCCTGCGCGACCATCGCTCGCTGGAGCATACCGCCGGAGTACTCGTGGGGGTGTTCATCGGCCCGAAGAACGGGGTCGGGAATGCCGACCATCTCCAGGAGTTCGATCGCACGCGCTCGGCTCTCCTCGCTGACGTACTCCCGCGATGACGAGACGAAACTCATGAGATACTGTCCGAGTCCGTATCCTTGCGTCCGCGAGGCGACCGACCGCGGGTTCGACCGGGCTCGGCGCTGCGCCTCGACCGCCTCAGCGATCTGCTCGCCGACGGTCAGGCTCGGGTTGAAACTGCTCATCGGGTCCTGAAATATCATACTGAAATGCGTCCCTCGAAGGGTCCGGCGGAGTCGGTCGGGCAGCGCCAGCAGATCGACTTCGTCCCCGTCGACCGCTTCCGGAACCTCCTCGGCGACGGAGTCAGCGAGGCTGGCGCTTCGGTACCAGATCTGCCCATCTGTGACGCGTCCCGGCGACTCCAGTAACCCGAGCAGCGATAGCGCAGTGACGCTTTTCCCCGACCCGGACTCGCCGACGACCCCGAACACTTCACCGTCCGAGATCTCGATATCGACGTTTTCGACGGCGTTCACCTGCCCTTCCTCGGTGAAAAAGCGGGTTTTCATCCCCTCGATACGGAGGATGGAGCGGTCGCTCATTATACCCCACCTCCTTCGCCTTCGAGTCCCGGATCGAGCGCATCACGGAGCCAGTCGCCGAGGAGATTGATACCGACCACTGCAAGCACGATAGCGAGGCCTGGCATACTGGCGATCCACCACGAGGTTCCGAGATAGTCACGGCCCTGTGCGATATCGAAGCCCCACGACAGCGACGTTCCGGAGAACCCGAGGAACGACAGCGAACTCTCGAGGAGGATGATCGCCGCTACCTGTATCGTCGCGAGGACGATGATCGGGGTGAGGCTGTTCGGGAGCACGTGTTTACGGAGGATCGTCCGATCGCTCGCACCGAGACTGCGAGCCGCCTTCACGTACTCCTGTTGCCGGATCGACAGCGCCTCGCCGCGAGCGATCCGAGCGAACCACACCCAATTAACGACACCAACAACGATAGTTAAAGTCACTGGGAATACGAAATTTTCTGGCATGTTGGAAACTAGTCCAAGTTGGACGAACGGATCCGGTATCAGTATGGTCAACGGTCCGAGCAGTCCGACCAGCGCGATAGCGAGGACGAGCGCCGGGAACGCGAGCATGACGTCGGCGAATCGCATCAGCGCGTCGTCGACGCGGCCGCCGTAGTAACCGGCTGTGAGGCCGACGCTCACACCGGTAACGACCGCGAACATCGTGCCGAACAACCCGACGAGAAGCGACGTCCGCGCGCCGAACAGCACGCGTGAGAGGAGGTCTCGTCCGAGCGCGTCGGTCCCGAGTGGGTGCTCCATGGTCCCCGTGACGGTGACCTCGACGATCTGGCGCTCACCGTCGACGAACTGGAACTGTTCGTCGGTCTGCGTGACGCCGGCCGGCGGCAGGTTCGACTCCTCTAACTCCTGTTGGGTCGGGTCGTGCGGAGCGAGGAACGGGGCGAACGTCGCGGTAACGAACATCAAGAGGATCAAAAACAGCCCGATCTTGGCCATCAGGCTGCGGCCGAACTCCCTCCGGAGGCTCTGTCGAACGCGGTCAGAGAGAATTCTGCCACTCATAGCTCCACCCGCGGGTTCAACCGCGCGTACAACGCGTCGACAGCGATGTTGATGATAACGAACCCGACGCCGATCACGATGAGCGCGCCTTGGATGATCGGCCAGTCACGGACGCGAATGGCATCGATGATCAGCGTGCCGAGTC
>CAZNOA010000161.1:0-3906 GCA_964574565.1 uncultured Halobellus sp.
CGGCGGCGCACGCGCGGACGGCGGAGCCGTCACCGAACCGGAGACGCGGAGCGACGCCGGAGCGGTCGGTGGGTCGGGACTGGCAGACGGCGTCTCCATCCCGGACGATCTCCCAGACGGGATCCCACCGTTCGTCGTCGAGATGCTATCCGACGAGCAGCTCCGCGGGGTCGCTCGCGGCGAACTGATTTCCGACGACTTGATGTAAGCGTCGCCTGCGCGTCGCCCGCCTCGCTCATCGGCTCCGTCTCTGCCGATTTGGGTCTCGTAAACGTCAGTCACCGTCCGCTCACTCCGTCCCCTTTTTATCATCGCCGCGTGACAGATTACCCGTATGTTCGGAACCAGCGGCGTGCGCGGCCCGGTTGGCGAGACCGTCACGGCTCGCCTCGCACTCGACATCGCCAGGGCGGTCGCCGTCGACGCCGACCGGATCGTCGTCGGGCGCGACGCCCGCGACTCGGGACGCGCGCTCGTCGACGCGGTCGCGGCGGGTGCGATGGAGTGCGGCGTCGACGTGGTCGACCTCGGCGTGGCGGCGACACCGACCGTCGCGCGGGCGATCGCGGCGCGGGACGCCGACGCCGGAGTCGTCGTCACCGCCTCGCACAACCCGCCGGAAGACAACGGGATCAAGCTCTGGACGCCCTCGGGGCAGGCGTTCGACACGTCACAGCAGGACGCGATCGAACGCCGGATCGAGGCCGGGGAAGTCCCCGCCGCCGCGTGGGACGACCACGGCGAGCGGACCGCGTGGAACGGCGCCCGAGCGGCCCACTGCGAGGCGCTCGTCGCCGCCGGTCGTCGATGGGGGGACGGCGACGACGCGCCCCTCGACGACCTCGCGGTCGCCGTCGACGTCGGCAACGGGACCGGCGCGGTCACCGCCGACGCCCTCTACGCGCTCGGGGCGAGCGTGACGACGCTCAACGCCCAGCCCGACGGGCGGTTCCCAGCGCGCCCGAGCGAGCCGACCGCAGAGACGTGTCGGGGGCTGATAGAGCACGTCGCCGGGACCGACACCGACCTCGGGATCGCCCACGACGGCGACGCGGACCGGATGATGGCCGTGACGGAGACGGGGGCGTTCGTCTCCGGCGACGAGCTGTTGGCGGTGTTCGGCGCGGCGGCCGCGGGCGGCGGCGAGCGGATCGCCGCCCCGGTCGACACGAGCCTCGCGGTCGACGACGCGCTGGCCGAGGGGGGCGCCAGCGTGGTTCGCACCCGGGTCGGCGACGTGTACGTCGCCGAGAAGACGCGCGAGACGGGAGTCGTCTTCGGTGGCGAGCCGTCCGGCGCGTGGATCTTCCCCGCAGAGACGCGGTGTCCAGACGGCCCGCTCGCCGCCGTCGTGCTCGCCGCGCTCGCCGCGGACCGGCCACTCGCCGACCGCGTCGCCGAACTCCCCGACTATCCGATCCGTCGTGAGGCGGTCGAGACGGACCGCAAAGCGGCCGCGATGGCGGCGGTCACCGACCGCGTCCGCACCTCCTACGACGACGTCACCGAGATCGACGGGGTCCGCGTCGGACTCGACGACGGCTGGTTCCTGATCCGCGCGTCGGGGACGCAACCGCTGATCCGACTGACTGCGGAGGCGCGCAAGGCGGATCGGGCGGACGAGATCCTCGCGACCGTCCGCGAAATCGTCGCCGATGCGGTCGAATCGGTCTGAGCGGATCGCGGCGACTCGAATTGCCGCTGTCCGGAAGCTCTTTTCGGGTCGCGCTGGACGTGTCGACCATGCAAACGGTTGTCCTCGCGGCCGGTCAGGGAACGCGGATGCGTCCGCTCACGGACGAAACGCCGAAGCCGATGCTCCCGGTCGCCGGGCGGCCGCTGGCCGAGCGGGTCGTCCGGAGTGCCATCGCGGCGGGCGCGACGCGGATCCACCTCGTGGTCGGCTACGAGGCCGACGCCGTCCGCGAACACTTCGCGTCGCTGGACCTCGACGTGCCGGTCGCGTTCGCCAGACAGGAGACGCAGCGCGGGACCGCCGACGCCGTCCGTGCCGCCGCGGACGACCTCGACGACGCCCCCTTCGTCGTGCTCAACGGCGACGTGCTGTACGACCCCGACTCGCTCCGGGCGCTGTACGCCGAGGCGCCCGCGGTCGGCTCCTTCCGCGTCGACGACCCGACCTCGTACGGCGTGCTGGAGCTGGCCGCCGACGGGACCGTGGCCGGCGTCGTCGAGAAGCCGGCCGACCCGCCCTCCGACGTCATCAACACCGGGGCGTACGCGTTCCCCGCCGCGGCGCTCGACTGGCTCGACGTGTCCGACAGCGAGCGCGGCGAGGCGGAGCTGACGGACGTGCTCCAGCGGGCCTGCGAGTCCTTCGCGGTGTCGTCGGTGCCGTTCGACCGATGGCTCGACGTAGGGCGCCCGTGGGAGCTGTTGGCGGCCAACGAGTGGGCGCTCGGAGAGCTCGACTCCCGGGTCGACGGCGCGGTCAGCGAGGACGCGACCCTCGACGGCACGGTCGTCGTCGAGGCGGGGGCGACCGTGAAACCCGGCGTCGTCATCGAAGGGCCGGTCTACGTCGACGCGGGCGCGACGGTGGGGCCGAACGCGTACGTCCGCGGTGCGACGTATCTGGGACCGGACGCGACGGTCGGTCACGCGGTCGAGGTGAAGAACTCGGTCCTGCTCGCGGGCGCGACGGTCGGCCACCTCTCGTACGTCGGCGATAGCGTGCTCGGCCGCGACGTGAACTTCGGGGCGGGGACGACTGTCGCGAACCTCCGGCACGACGGCGAGGCCGTCCGGACGACGGTAAAAGGCGAGCGCGTCGACACCGGTCGCCGGAAGCTCGGGGTTATCTGCGGCGACGCGGTCAAGACCGGGATCAACACCGCGCTCAACGCGGGGCTCGTGCTCTCCTCGGGGGCGACGACGACGCCAGGGGAGTCGGTGACGCGGGATCGGTGAGGGGCGGTGCAGGACCGGTGACCGCGGACTACGGGACGAAGTAGGCGTCCGGACCGCGCACGCCGCGGAGTTCGCGAATCGCCGCCGCCGCACAGCGGCCGCACTCCATTGGCGCGTCGGGGAGCGCGAACACCGTCTCACAGCGGTCACAGGCGAAGTACCGGAGTCCTAGGCCCGGCGAGTCGGTCATACTCGAGGTACGCGACCGGCGGACTTGAACGTGCCGCGCAGGGCAGTACTGGCCGTCGAACGGTGGCGAGGACGGCCGGTCACGCAACCACTAAGAGCGTGACGTGCCCACGATCGGTATGGATATCGCGATACTCGGCGGGACGGGTGACGTTGGGCAGGGGCTCGCGCTTCGGCTCGCCGCCGACACCTCTCACGAGGTGCTGATCGGCTCGCGCGACGCCGAGAAGGCTGAGACGAAGGCCGAAGAGTACACGACCGAACTCGAGAGCCGCGGGCTCGACGCCGAGGTGTACGGGTTCGAGAACGCCGACGCCGCCGAGTCGGCGCGGATCGTCGTCCTCGCGGTCCCGCCGTACCACGTCGGCGACACCGTCGAGTCGATCGCCGACGTCTTAGACGACGGCGACGTGCTCGTCACGCCGGCGACCGGGATGAAACGCGACGAGGACGGTTTCCACTACCACAAGCCGGGCGCCGGCTCGGTGACCCGGATCGTCGCCGACGCGGCCCCCGAAGGCGTCGCGGTCGTCGGCGCGTTCCACAACCTCGCGGCCGCCCGCCTCGCGAACCTCGACGCCGGCCTCGGGATCGACACGCTCGTGATCGGCGACGACGAGGACGCGAAGGAGACGGTCACGGACGTCGCCGAGGGGATCGAGGGGCTCCGCGCGCTCGACGCCGGCGGCCTCGCGAACGCACCCGAGATCGAATCGCTCACCCCGCTGCTTATCAACGTCTCGAGCAACAACAGCGGGCTCCACGACCTCGGCGTCGAATTCAAGT
>CAZNOA010000162.1:0-3897 GCA_964574565.1 uncultured Halobellus sp.
GATCATCGACGAGGTGTGGAGCTCGGAGGCGGTGCTCGCGATGACGACGATGCAGGACCTGCTCGGGCTCGACAGCGGGGCGCGTTTCAACGAGCCGGGCACGCCCGAGGGCAACTGGCAGTGGCGCGTGCGACGCGAGGCGCTCTCCGACGACATCGCCGACCGACTGTGGGAACTCGGCGGGCGCCACATTCGGTGATATCCGGAGGGTCGAGCCGCAGTCGGAAATCGGCGAGACGGAGCCCGCCCGCTTCGGCCTCAGTTCCGCCCGAGGAGCCAGTAGAGGAGGAGTCCGAGCAGCGGGGCGAAGAACGCGACGAGCGCCCATAGGAACGCCGGCTGGTCGCTGTGCGTCCTCGCGTCGGTGTACACCCAGTAGATTATCGCCACGTGAACGGCGAGGCTCAGGATACCGACCAAGAAGGCGATCGCTCCGCCGGCCTGCAGCAGTATCGGGGACATCATATCTACCTTCAGTCACGCCGTTTGTATATTATTTCGGGATGAGTTCGGACGGTGCGTTCGAATCGGATACCCGTGTCTTGCGGCTTGCTCGCCGTTGGGACCCGCGCGCAACCGAACATAGAAGCCCCTCGGCGTGGTACCGTCCCGCATGACCGATCGGCTCCGAAGCGTCGTGGTCGGTATCGAGGCGACGGTCACGCTCACGCTCCTCGCCGCCTCCCTGCTGGCGGACGGCAGGGTTCGGGTCCGACACGTCGCCGTCGGCTTCGCGTTCGGGTTCGTCTACCGGCACTCGCGTGCGGTCTCGGGCTGTCGTCGGTTCCGCAAGCGACCGCTGCGGAGCGTCTCGGTCGCGCTCGCGTGGATCGCGGCGAGTGTGGCCGCGGACCGATCGCTTCGCGAATCCGCCGCGCGGCGCGGCTTCGGCGCCGGTTTCGGGCTCGGATCGGTCGCCTACCGAGTCGTGAGCCGCGGAGCGTGACGCCGCCGGACCACGAACCGTTTTGGTCGGTCGGTACCCGATACGCTCATGGACCTTCCAGTCGACGACGCGCGGCTCCGAGCCGACATCGAGGCCAACGCGGCCTTCGGCCGGGTCGAGTACGACGATCCGGCGAAACGCGGGCGCACGAACCGTACCGGGACCGAGGCCAACCGCGCGGCGCGTGACCGATTGGTCGAGCGCTTCGCGGACGCCGGTCTCGACGTCGCCGTCGACGCGGTCGGAAACCTCCTCGGGACGTGGACGCCCCACTCCGCGGATCCCGCCGCGGCCCCGGTAGTGAGCGGGAGCCACCTCGACAGCGTCCCCGATGGCGGGATCTTCGACGGGCCGTTGGGCGTGTACGCCGCGCTCGAATCGGTTCGAGCGATGCGAGAGGCGGGCGTCGAACCCGACCGTCCGGTCGGCGTCGTCAGCTTCACCGAGGAGGAGGGCGGGACGTTCGGAAACGGGCTCCTCGGTTCGTCGGTCGCGACCGGAACGCTCGCCGCGACGGACGCGCTCGAACTGACGAACGCGGACGGGGAACGGCTGGGCGAGGCGCTCGAACGGATCGGCTATCGCGGCGACGGCGTGATCGACCCGTCCGAGTGGGAGGCGTTCTACGAACTCCACGTCGAGCAGGACACGGAGCTCGAAGCCCGCGGTGCCGACGTCGGCGTCGTGACGACGATCACGGGGATCACTCACTGCGAGGCGACGATCGAGGGCGAAGCGAACCACGCGGGCGCGACCGCAATGGGTGAGCGGACCGACGCGCTCGCGGCCGCGAGCGAGTTCGTCCTCGACGTGGAGGCCGCCGCCAACCGCGTCGTCGACGACGAGAGCGCGTCGGCGGTCGGCACCGTCGGCTCGCTGTCCGTCTCGCCGAACGCGACGAACGTCGTCCCGGGCCGAGTGGAGGCAGGGGTCGACGTCCGCGACGTCGACGCCAACTCGATGGAAACCATCGTCGGTGCCGCGCGCGAGTCGCTCGCTCGGTTGGAGCGCGACCGCGGCGTCGAGACGTCGTTCGAGCGTCCGTTCGACGTGGCGCCGACGCCGATGAGCGACCGGCTCCGGGCGGCGGCACACGACGCGGCGGGCAACGCCGGACGCACGGCGATCGATCTCCACTCCGGAGCGGCTCACGATGCCATGCGCGTCGCGCGCGTCACCGACGCGTCGCTTCTGTTCGCGCCGTCCCGCGACGGCGTCTCGCACAATCCGCGCGAGTGGACTGACTGGGAAGACTGCGCCGCCGCGACGGAGGTGCTCGCCGGTGCGCTCGCACGAATCGCGATCGCCGACCGATAGCCCGCGACGACGCGGTCCGGACCGGCGGAGCGGGGTCTCGACCGTGGCACAACCGTTTTCCCGTTCCCCCGCGACCGTCGAGCGTGAGACGACCAATCGGGCTCGGGGCCCTCGGGATCGGGATCGTCGCCGCCGTCGTCGGGACGATCGCGTTGTCGACGGACGCGCTGACCGACTGGCCGCAGGTGGCCGAGTATCCCGCTCCGATCGTCGTCGGTCGGGTGTTGCTCATCGTCGGCGTGGTCGGGGTGTTGTACGGCTTGTACGTCCTCTCCGTTCGCGTGTTGATGCGGTCGGCGAACAAGCGACGAGCGTACAACACTCGGAATCTCCTCCGACTCGCGTTCGGTCTCGTGGGGACCGTTGCGACCCTCGCCGTCCTGACCGAGAACTGGCTCGGTCTCCTCTTCTCGCTCGGCGTCATCGGCTTCGCGATCACCTTCGCGCTCCAGCAGCCGCTGCTGTCGCTGATCGCATGGGTGTACATCAGCGTCAAACAGCCGTACGGCGTCGGCGACCGGGTTCGGATCGACGATTCGAAAGGGGACGTCATCGGCGTCGACTTTCTCGTGACGACGCTGTGGGAGATCAACGGCGACCTCGTCACGACGAACCAGCCGTCCGGACGGGTGGTGACGGTGCCGAACAGCGTCGTGCTCTCTTCGAACGTGGTCAACTTCGGCGGCGGCGGGTCGCCGTACGTGTGGAACGAGGTCGGGATACAGGTCGCCTACGAGACGGACCTCGACTTCGCGCGGTCGGTCATGACGGAGGAGGCGACCGATCTGGTGGGCGAAGAGATGGCGGCCGGGATCAAGGCGTACCGCGAGGCGCTCGCGGAGACGCCGGTGGAGTTGGAGGTGAACGACCAGCCGACGGTGAACGTGACGCAGGGCGAGTCGTGGATCGAACTCCGTGTGCGGTATCTCACGCATCCCCGACGAGGACAGCGCGTCAAAAACCAGCTGTACGAGCGGATCCTCGATCGGTTCAACGAGAACCCGGACAGAGTGGCGTTCCCGGTGAGTCGGAACCGATAACGGGCTCGGGCAGCGGATCGACGCGACCCGAATCACCGCTCGGACCGACTCGACTGGTTATAACCTTCGAACCCATGTCGACGAGAATACACGATGTAGGCGCAGAAAGAACGAGAACCGAGAAAAGGCGTTTTAGAGGCCCTGTACGCCGTATTCAGATCTCTATCACTGACCCCATTTACGAAGGGTTTATATATTTGAGCCACTTACCATACGTTAACGAAACGGCGAGCCCGGCGCCAGTATTTCTGTCGGGAGCTGGATCGGAGAGAACCATGACCGAAACCCACATTCACAGCTTCGACGGCGGAACCGAGCGAGAGCGAGTCCGCGAGACAGAAACAGAGACGGAGTCGACGGTCGAGGAGCAGACAACGACGTGCCCCGAGTGCAGCGGCCGCCTCGTGACGGACACGGAGCACGGCGAGACGGTCTGTGACGACTGCGGACTCGTCGTCGAGGAAGACGGAATCGACCGCGGGCCGGAGTGGCGCGCGTTCAACTCCGGTGAGCGAGACAGCAAGTCCCGCGTCGGTGCCCCGACGACGAACATGATGCACGACAAGGGGCTCTCGACGAACATCGGCTGGCAGG
>CAZNOA010000163.1:0-3885 GCA_964574565.1 uncultured Halobellus sp.
TCCAGGCCGTCGACGACGACGACGCGCGGCTCGTCGACGACGGTGATCCGGTAGGTGTCGGCCGGCGACAGCGTTCGGACGACGCCGTCGGCGTTCGTCGTCCCGATCGGCTGACTGTCGCCGTCGCCGACGGTCTTCGTGACCGTGACGCCGTCGATCGGCTCGCGGTCCTCGTCGTCGAGCACCGTGACCGCCACCGGGCCGCCCGGATAGGTGCGCTCGACGGTGACGTTGAACCCGTCCCCGCTCCCGGAGTCGGTCTCCGTGTCGGGGAACGTTTCGAGGTCGATCCGCTGGTGCTCGACGAACACGCGTTCGGTGCCGCCGCTGACGAAGGCGCGGAGCGTGCCGAACTCGTGCGGGATGGTGATCCGTTGGACCGACCCGGCGCCGAAGGCGTCGGGCTCGCGGAGCGCCGCCGTCTCGGGGTACGCGTTCGTCGTCGCGTTGATCGCCGCGTCGTTGCTGATCTCGCCGCCGCCGCGGTCCCACCGGTCGGTCCGGAACGCCTCGCGGACGTACTGGCCGTCGGCGATCGTCGCCAACACGACCGCCCCCTCGCTCGACTCGACGTGGATCTCGCTGGCGGCGATCTCGCCGCGGGCGGCCGAGAGCGCGTGGTCACGGACCGGCCCCTCGTACACCTGCAACGCGACCTGAAGCTCGTCGAGCCGGCCCGGCGAGCTGATGCCGTCGGTCTCGTCGGCGAGCGCGCTCAGCTCGTCGAGGCGCTCGTCGTACTCGCGGGCGGTCGCGGAGATTCTGATCAGCTCGTCGAGCAGCTCTCGGTCGGTGAGCTCGCCGGCCGCGTGCGCGTCGAACGCGTCCGCTTGCCGTTGGTTGAGGCTCACCTCGTCGCGCTCGACGCGGTTGATCGCAGAGAGGATCTCCTGTTGGCGCTGGGTGTTCGTCTGGGCGCTCTCGATCCGCTGGACGACCGCGGCGGTCTCCATGGCGGCGTCGGTCTCGTCGACCGCAAAGGAGAGCGACGAGCCGAGGTTCGCGCCGCGGGTGGTGATGCCGACGCGGGGGGTCGCGTCGGGCGGCGTCGACAGCGTTCGGAAGGTGCGGTTCGCCTCGTCGATCTCCGAGCGGTCGATCTGAGCCGGACTACCGGACGCCTGAGCCGGACTACCGGACGCGGCACCTGACGGGTCGATCCGCGCGGGATCCGCTCTGCTGGCATCCATCGGCACGTCGGCGACAGCGGTCTCAGGCGTGTCCGAGGCGGCAGCGGCGGTGTCCGAACCGTCGGTCGCACCGACGCCGCCGACCGCGGCGGGAGCGATCGCGCCGGCGATCGGTGCGACTAGGAGCAGCACCGCGATCACGACCGGGAGGGCTCTCATCACTCTCCGGTTCGCCTCCGGATATAAAAAATCCACCTCAATGGCCTTGCAGCCTCCGTTCACGAGACCGCGCACGGCTCAGATCGCGTCTCGTTCGTCAAAACGGGCTATGGAAAGCGTTTTGAGCGGCGCATGAGTGACGTGAGTTGCATGCGGAACCCCGCTCCTCGCGTTCTCCTCGTCGCGGTGCTCGCCGTCGTCGTCGTCGCCGCCGTCGGCGCGCCGGTCGCGGGAGACGCGGTCTCAACGTCCCTTTCCCCCTCCTCCGAGCCTGCCGTGGCCGAGCGAACGGCGTCGGCGGCGACGGCGTCGACAGCGGTCTCGCCGACCGCGATCACACCGGCGCTGACCTCGCCGACCGCCGATGCGGCGTGGCAGGTAGACGACGAGTTCGACCCGAACACCGAGACGAATATCCGGATCGATCTGTCCCCCGATCGCGACGCCCGATGGACGGTGTCCGTCCGATACGAGCTCACTAACGCCGAGGAGCGGTCGGCGTTCGAAACCGCCGCCAGCCGCTACCTCGCGGGCGAGATCGGTCCCGACGCGGAGGTGTTCGAAGGGTTCGCCCGCGAGGCCAGCCGGAACGTCGACCGAACGATGCGCATCGACGACGTCGACCGGGACGCGGAAGTCCACGAGGACGCGTCGTCGTTCGAGGTCGCTGGCGACGACGCCGTCGCCGTCGGTGAACTCCGACTGACCTTCGTCTGGACGGCGTTCCTCGCCGAGGACGGCGAGAACCTCGTGTTGGGCGACGCGTTGACGACGCCGAACGACGGGACGTGGCTGCGCTCGCTCGCAGACGATCAGACGATCGAAGTGGGAACGCCCGACGGGTACTCCGTCACCAGCACCCCCGGTTCGACCGCGGCGCGTCTCGTCGGCGGCGACGTCATCATCGAGGGGCCACAGCTGTTCGAGGACGACGAGCGGGTGGTCGTCGTGTACGCGCCATCCGGCGTGGTCGGTCCGCCGTGGGCGATGCTCGCCGGTGCGATCGTGATCGGCGCGCTGCTCATCGCCGGGAGCATCATCGGCTATCGGCGGCTCGGCGGCGACGACCCAGCCGACGATACCGGCGGACGGGCGGGGGCGGCCGACGGGGCCGACGGCGCGGCGTCTGCGGAGACGACGGCGGGGACGGGTGCAGGACCGGAGCCGGGCGTAGGACCGGGAGCGGGCGCCGGTCACAGCGCCGGTCCGGAGGGGGACGACGCCTCCGAAGAGGACCTCTCGCTGCTCTCCGACGAGGAGCGCGTCGAGCGGCTGCTGGAGAACAACGGGGGTCGGATGCGACAGGCCGACATCGTCGCGGAGACCGGGTGGTCGGACGCGAAGGTGTCACAGCTGCTCTCGGCGATGGCGGACGCGGACCGCGTCGAGAAGCTCCGACTGGGACGTGAAAACCTCATCTCGCTTCCGGACGACGACGGATCGGGGACCGGGCCGAACGCCGGGAGCGATGGGGGCGAGGGAGGCGATGACGGCGCCGAGACCGGAGAGAATAGCGAAGCCGGTCGCTTCCGTTGATCCGGCCGGCCGGCGATCGCCGTCGGTCCCCGCGCCCTCGCCGACAACCGCGCGCCCGTAGTGATGCGTTCCGAAAGCCATTACAGGTCGAACACCGGAATAACGATCATGAAAGTTCTGGTGACCGTCAAGGAGGTCGCGGAGGCGGACGACGACTTCGCGATCGAGGGGACCGACATCGCGGCGTCTGACGTCGAGTACGACCTCAACGAGTGGGACGATTACGCGATCGAGGCGGCGGTCCAGCTGGCCGAGGCCGGCATCGCCGACGAGGTCGTCGCCGTCACCATCGGACCAGAGCGCACGGAGGAGACGATCCGGATGGCGCTCGCGAAGGGCGCCGACCGGGCCATCCGGGTCTGGGACGACGCCTTCGAGGAGGGGTTCGCCGACGTCGCCGCGAAGGCCTCGGTGTTCGAAGCGGTCGTCGACGAAGAGGAGCCGGACCTCGTTCTCGGCGGCGTGCAGGCCGCTGACACCGGTTTCGGTGCGACCGGAGTCGCACTCGCAGAGCGGATCGGGTTCGAACACGCCGCCGTCGTGAACGACCTCGAGATCGACGCCGACGCGGGCGTCGCTCACGTCCACCGCGAGCTGGAGGGCGGCGTCGAAGAGCTGACAGAGGTCGACCTCCCGGCCGTGTTGACCGTCCAGACCGGACTCAACGAGCCGCGGTACGCGAGTCTCCGCGGGATCCGACAGGCGCAACGCAAGGAGATCGCGGCGACGGACCTGGCCGACCTCGGACTCGCGGCCGCCGACGTCGAGAGCGCGCTGACGATCACCTCGATGTACGAGCCCGAAAGCGAGTCCGACGCCGAGATCATCGAGGGCGACGCCGGTGAGAGCGCGGGTCGCCTTGCAGCGGTCCTCCGCGAGAAGGGGGTGGGCGCGTCATGAACGACGTACTCGTCGTCTCCGAACACCGCCGCGGAGAGCTCCGGGACGTCTCCCACGAGGCGATCACCGCCGGCCGCGAGCTGGCCGACGCGCGCGGCGG
>CAZNOA010000164.1:0-3885 GCA_964574565.1 uncultured Halobellus sp.
GGAGGGCCGCGAGGATCGCCTGCGTCGCGTACATTCCGGCCCCGATGTCGGCGAGTGCGACGCCGATCCGCACCGGCGGGCCGTCCTCGACCCCCGTGAACGACATGAATCCGCCCCGCGCCTGCATCATGATGTCGTACGCGGGCTTGTCCCTGTCGGGCCCCCACTCGCCGTATCCCGAGATCCCGCAGTAGACGAGTCCCGGGTTGTCGTCGACGAGGTCGCCGTAGTCGAGCCCCCACTCCGCCATCTTGCCGACGCGGAAGTTCTCGACGAGCACGTCGGCCTCGCAGGCGAGGTCGCGGAACACCGCACGCCCGGCGTCGCTCGCGAGGTTCAACTCGACGGAGCGCTTGTTGCGGTTGACGCTGACGTAGTAGGCGCTCTGAGCGCCGTCGCCCTCCCCGAACGCCGGGGGCCGCCACGTCCGGGTCTGATCGCCCTGCTCGGGGCGTTCGATCTTGATCACGTCGGCGCCGAGGTCACCGAGCTGCATCGTGCAGAACGGCCCGACCAACACTCGAGAGGCGTCGAGCACCGTGGTCCCGTCGAGCGGCCCCGCGTCGCCGTCGGGGTCCCGAGCCTCACCGACCACGGGCGTTCACCCCCGGTATCGGTCGGCTCGCGGTCTTCCCCGTCGCGCTCCGGGTCGCCTCTCGAGTCGCGTTCATACCACTCGGCTCGGCCGCCCGGGTAATGAGCCTCCCGGCGGGGCGGTGCGATCGGTGGCTCGGTCTCCGGCCGGATCCGCCGCACCGGCGACGCCCGCCGCGTCGCTAACGGTTATACCGCGGGGAAGTGATCGGTCGGTATGGATCTCGACATCGAGGGGAACGTCGCGTTGACGACGGCATCGAGCGGCGGACTCGGCTTCGCGGCCGCGCAGGCGCTCGTTCGTGAGGGAACGAACGTGGTCATCAACGGCCGGGACGCCGACCGGCTCGCCGAGGCGAAAGCCGACCTAGAGACGGAGGCCACCGGTGACGCCCGCGTCGTCGCCGTCGAGGGGGACATCACCGTGGAGGAGGACCTCGACGCGCTCGTGGAGACGACCCTCGACGAGTTCGGCCGGCTCGATCACCTCGTGACCTCGGCGGGCGGGCCGCCGTCGGGCGCGTTCCTCGACACCGACGACGAGGACTGGGAGGCGGCTTACGAGCTACTCGTGATGAGCGTCGTCCGCCTCACGCGGAAGTGCGCGGAGCCGCTCGCCGACGGCGACGGCGGCACCATCGTCAACATCACCTCGCGGTCGGTGAAGGAGGCGATCGACGGGCTCGTGCTCTCGAACGCGGTCCGGATGAGCGTCATCGGGTTAGAGAAGACGCTCTCGACGGAGCTTGCGCCCGACGTCCGAGCGAACGCCGTCCTCCCCGGCCCCCACGAGACGAGTCGGATCACGGAGCTGGTCGAACAGGCGATCGAGCGCGGCGAATACGACTCCTACGAGGAGGGGCTCGACGAGTGGGCGAACAACCCGCTCGGCCGCGTCGGCGATCCGATCGAACTCGGCAACACCGTCGCGTTCCTCTCGTCGCCGAAGTCCGGGTTCATCAACGGCCAGTCGATCGTCATCGACGGCGGCGCCGGCAACGCGAACTTGTAACTCGGCGTCGCGGTCCCGCCGCTACCCCAACGGATTTCTCGCCGCCGCGTCTCGCTCGCGTATGGAACACGTACCGTTCGACGAGGCGGAGACGTACGAGCCGGACGAGGGCTGGAAACGCGCGTCGCTGGCGGGCAGCGACCGCTTCACGTTCGAGTGGTTCGAGAAGACCCCGGGCCACTCCTCGCCGATGCACGACCACGAGAACGAGCAGGTCTGTCTCTGTCTGGAGGGAGAGCTGACCGTTCACACCGAGACCGACACCGTGGTCCTCGGTCCGAACGACTCGGTCCACCTCGAGGCGTGGGAGTCACACCGGGTCGAGAACGCCACCGAGGAGCGCGCCGTCGGCCTCGACGTCTTCGCCCCGGGGCGCGGCTTCGACTTCTGGACCGATCGCGAGGAGTGATGACTGACGAGACGCGGGGTTCGAGCCGGACGATTCGGCTGGCACGAACCGTCGACGGGCGGCCGCTGATCGGCGACGACACGGGGTTCGTCCCGCTGTCGACGACGGGGTACGAGTCGACGAACGCGGCGCTCGCGGGGGCGGGCTCCGACGGGGGAAGACTCCCCGCCGTCGTCGACCTCCCGGCCTCGCGGACGCCGGCGGAGTCCCTCTCCTTCGGCCTCCCGTTCGATCCGGGGAAGCTGTGGGGGATCGGCCTCAACTACGCCGACCACGCGGCCGACTTGGACGAGGTGCGTCCCGACGAGCCGGCGAGTTTCATGAAGCCGGAGACGGCCCTGACCGCTCCGGGCGGCCCGATCCGGCTGCCGCCGGCGGCGGAGACGTCTCGGGTCACCGCCGAGGCGGAGCTCGGCGTCGTCATCGGACGGACCTGCACGGACGTCGCCGAGGACGACTTCGAGCGCGTCGTCGCCGGGGTCGTGCCCGTCATCGACGTGACCGCCGAGGACGTCCTCCAGCGCAACCCGCGGTTTCTCACCCGCGCGAAGAGCTACGACACCTTCCTCGTCGCGGGGCCGTGGGTGTCGCTGCCGGCGACGGCCGAGCGGCTCGCCGGCACCACGATTCGAACCGTGATCAACGGTGAGACGGTCGCGGAGAACGCGGTCGACCGGATGCTGTTTCCGCCGGACGAGCTGGTCTCCGTCCACTCGCGGGTGATGACGCTGGAGCCGGGCGACCTCATCTCGACGGGGACGCCGGGAGCGGGCGTGATCGAGGCGGGCGACACGGTACGCGCCGAAGTCGACGGCGTGGGGGTCTTGGAGGCCGACGTGGTCGGCTCGGGGAATCGGGGAGCCGACTGAATCGAGCGCCCGAGAGAGTCGAGCGCCCGAGAGAGTCGAGCGCCCGAGAGAGTCGAGCGCCCGAGAGAGTCGAGCGGCACGACCCTGACAGTGGTCGAGCGCTGTCCTCTCGGCCGCGGATCGCGTGGTCACTTGATACCAATGGTACGCCATGGGACAGACCCACATGGTCGGCGACCAACCGTACGTCTATGCGCGAGGCGTACCATGACGCTACGAGCAACGGGCGAACCGTGCGCGAACAACGCGACCGAGGGTACAGCACGGGGGACGGAGGGGGTCGGCCGCCCGATCCCACCGCGACTGCGGGGGCTCGCCGATGATGTGGACGCTCATGGTGTTGAGCCTCGGCATCGTCCTCTGGTGGGGACTCGGACTCCTCATCGGGATGCATATCGGCTACAAGAACGGTCTGGAACTCGCCAACATCGACGGCCCCGACGAGCCGCAGCTGTTCGGCGACGGCACGTTCCTCCCGTCCGCTGCGCTGACCGCCGACGAGATCGACGAGATAGACGAGTGGGACGACAGTTGAACGGGTGCGCTGCGAGCGGTGGCGTCAACGCCTGCCGGCTGACCGCCGACTCCGCCCGGAGTATTTCTGCGAACACGGAGACGGGCCGCTCTCCGGGTTAAAACATCGTCGGGACGGGGTTTCGGACTCAGGCCGGGAGCGTGTCGATCCCGTTGATCTCGACGTAGCCGTAGCCGCACTCGGGACAGCGCCACTTCGTCTTCTCGCCGAGGTGGAGCGTCATCGCCGCGGTCCGGTAGAACGACTGGGCGTCTCCGCACGACGGACAGTCAACGTCCTTTTCGAGCGCCATGTCCGAGGATCCGACCGGCGCGGTTTTGAAACTACTGATCCGGCGGTTGTACGGGGAAGGTTGCACCCGGTGAGCGACACGAACAGCTCCAACGTCTCAGCCGTTCAAACGCTACGGCGGTGAACTACCCCACCCTACTCGCTCACCGCTAACGCGGTTCGCTCCTTGAGGGTG
>CAZNOA010000165.1:0-3871 GCA_964574565.1 uncultured Halobellus sp.
GTGTCGGCGACGAGGTCGTGTTCGTGGACGTTCTTCGCGTCGGCGAGCAGCTCTTCGGCGAGCCACTCGTCTTCGGACGGGGTCTCGCCGCGCCCGGTCGTACCCGCGAGCGCGTCCGTCTCGACGGTTCTCCCCCGAAGCGCGACCAGCCGCTCGGGGGTCGCCCCGAAGAACGCCTCATCTCCGTCTCCCGGTTCGAACCAGTAGCGGTGGCAGTCCGCGTACTTCTCTGCGAGCCGTTCGAGCGTCGCTGCCTGCGGGAACGGGGCGGCCAGATCCGCCTCCAACGCCTGTGCCAGCACGACCTTCCGGAGGTCGCCGGCGCGGATCCGGGCGACCGCGGCCTCGACGCTGTCGCGCCACGCCGCACGACTCGTCGTTCGACGACTCTCGCTGATTCCGGGTCGCGGCGGTCGGCCCGGCGACGGGTCGAGCCCCGAGAGCCGGTCGACCTCGCGGGCGAGCCGGTCTTCGACGTCGGCGACGGACGCGTCCTCGCCCGTCGCGTTCACCGTGAGCCAGACGCCGTTGTCCGCGAACGTGACCTGCACGCGCGGGAGGACGAACCGCGCCTCGGGGAACGGCCCCCACGGGTCCCCGTCACAGCCGCCTTCGTGAAAGGCGAAGCCGCCGAACAGCCGCGGCCGCGCCGCCTCGGTCCCCGCGTGGACGTCGCCGGAGTCGAACAGCTCCTCCGCCCTCGCCCGTACCGTCTCGAACCGGTCCGCGCCTGACGCGGTCAGCGTCGCGGCCGCACCGCTGCCGAGAACGAGCGCGTCGTCGGGGGCGGTCCACGTCGTTCGCGGTGCCGGAAGCGCGTCGAACGCGGCGGCGAACGCGGGCGCGTCGATCTCGGTCGTGCGGCTGACGACCGACGGCGAGGATGTCGAGCGCGCCCGTTCCATTACACGTTCGTCGGAACTGGGAGGCCTTTATCCTGACTATAACGGGGACCGCGTGTACCCCACCCGAACGAGGGCCGCGCGTCTCTCACCCGAACGAGAGACACACAGACCCCACTCGGATCGGTCCGGTCAGCTGTATCGCTCTTCGTTCCACGGGTTCGCGGTGTCGCTGTATCCGCGCTTCTCCCAGTAGCCGAGCTCTTTCTCGGTGAGGAACTCGACGCCGGAGACCCACTTCGCCCCCTTATAGGCGTACTTGTGCGGCGTGACGACGCGTATCGGGCCGCCGTGATCGGCGGGGAGCGCCTCGCCGTCGTAACCGTACGCGAACAACACGCCCTCGTGTCTACAGTCGTCGAGCGAGAGGTTCGTCGTGTAGCCGTCGAGCGCGTGGAACAGCACGTGGTCGACGTCGTCGTGGAGCCCGGCCCGCTCCGCGATCTCGCCGAACCCGACGCCGGTGAACTCGCAGTCGAATTTGCTCCACCCGGTGACGCAGTGGAAGTCCTGTCGCTGTGTCACGGACGGAAGGTCACGGAACGCGGAGAGCGAGAACGTCAGCGGCTCGTCGACTGCCCCCCAGACCTCGAAGGCGTACGAGTCGGCGTCCGCGGAGGGAGTACCGCTCTTCGAGAGCACGGGGAAGCTGTCGGTCTCGCGCTGTCCCGGCGGGAGCCGTTCGGCCCCGTACTCGCGGTAGAGGTCGGTGAGGTCCTCGGTCGCCACACCGTCGGCGCTCTCGATCGGCTCGTCGTCGACGTCGACACCGCCGGATCCGGTCATGCAGCGTCGTAGGAGAGCCCGCCACGTATGGGTATCGCTCCGAGACGTCCGCGATCCGAACTCGAACGGGGTCGGCGGCAGCCCCGGTCTACCCGGATACATCATCTGGAGGAGAGTATCTTCGAGACTACGAATTCGAGTTCTGAATATTCGAATGAAACTTCGATAATATCGGAGTTCAGCTTTCCCATTTCCGTATCCTCGACGCCACATTTATATACCCATTCCCATTACTCCCGTGCAGGAAATGCCACGAGTAGAGATAACCGTGCCGGAGCATCTGGAGATGCAGATCGCCCAGATGGTCGAGCAGGGTGAGTTCCTCAACCGCGAAGAGGCGGTCGAGGAGCTCTTGTCGACGGGGATCAAGGCGTACAAGACGAGCGGTCCGATGGACGACGACGACTCCGGCGGGTTCGAAGACGAAGGGATGATGGGCCACGAAGACGAGTACGTGTTCTGACGGCGGCGCCACGCCGGTCTGCCCTCGTTTTTCGAATCGAGGGGCAACGCTCGATTTTACCGGCCGTAGAACGGGTGAGAGCCGTGCGTATGGCCCTCAACAATCCTTATAGGGTATACGACCCGTACTCCGGGTATGCACAAAGACGAACTGCTCGAACTCCACGAACAGATGGTGACGATCATGGAGCACTTCCGGAGCCACGAGACGGTCGACAGCTCGCTGTTCGACCCCTACGACGAGCTCGAGGTCGACCCCTCGCACGTCCACAAATCCAAGAGCGAACACAAACACGCCGTGTTCGTGCTGGGCAACGCCCTCGCGAACGCGATGAGCGAAGACGAGTTCTCGCCGGCCGGACGCGTCGGCAAGCGGATGGAAGAGCTCGCGGACGACGCGGAAAACAAGATCTGAGATCGCTACTGTTCGCGGTCGGGAGCCGGCAGCAGCGCGATTTGGGAACGGAGGACCCCACGACGACTGGAGCTTGCTGATTCTCACCACGGTCCGAACCCCCGAGCCGTTGACGGCCCGAAGCGACCCGCCATTTGATATACGACCGTCCGTTCTGTCCACGACATGGTCGTGGAGGCGCCGCCGGATCTTCTCGCCGTGACGCTGCTGCCCGACGCGCTCGTCGACGTCCTGCTGTCGGACGCGGCTCACCTCGCCGTCGGCGGCGGGATGGTCGCGCTCGCGATCCTCGCGGTGTATCGGACGGACCGTCCGAACGGCGCGTGGACCCGAGCGCTGCGCTCGCGGTTCCTGCTCGGCGTGCCGTGGGGAACGCTCGTGGTCGTCGGGTTCGTCGTCGCGGTGTACCTGTTCGTGCAAAGCGGGATCGAGAACCCGGACCGGCCCGTGGTGATCCCGTTCCGGTCGTGGTCGTACTTCTACTTCGAGGGGGTGCTCTGGTCCGGATTCGCGCACTCCGGGCGGAGCCACATCACCGGAAACCTGCTGTCGACGCTCGTCGCCGGCGGTCTCGCGGAGTACGCCTACGGCCACTTCCCGGGCGGCCGTGAGGTCGACGACGAGACGGGGACGGTTCGATCGGCGCTTCCGGAGTCGCTCACCCGCGATTCGGTCGGCGCGTGGGCCGAAAGCGCGGCGCTTCCGTCCGTCGGTTCGCTGCGCGAGTCGATCGCGGCCGGCTCGCCGGCGACGAACCCGTACGTTCGTGCGTTTCTGGTCGTTCCCGGCGCGATGCTGCTGTTCGGTGGGGTGTCGTCGCTGTTCGCGCTCGGGCCGGTGATCGGCTTTTCGGGCGTCGTCTTCGCGCTCTGGGGGTTCGCGCTCGTCCACTACCCGATCGGGACGATCGCCGCGCTGACGGGAGCGACCCTCGTGAACGTGGGTTACGAGACCCTCCGAAACCCCGTTACGTTCGCCGAGGCGAGCGCCTCGTACGGGGCGCCGAGCTGGGCGAACATCGCGGTTCAGGGCCACGCGATCGGGGTGATCTCCGGGATACTCGTCGCGGTGTGGCTGGTGCGGCGGCGGCGCGGAAGCGTGGCGCCTCGCGCGCGGACGACCGCGCTGGTCGCGTTCGGCGCGGTCTTGCTTTTCGGCGCGTCCCGTCGCCTCTGGGCGGTGTACTGGTACCTCGGAAACGAGCAGTACGAGCTGTACCGCGCCCTCGGCCTCGGACTGCTCGCGGTGCTCGCCGCCATCGTCGCCGTCGCCGTCGCGGGACGCGACGAGCCCTTCCGGCCGGACC
>CAZNOA010000166.1:0-3856 GCA_964574565.1 uncultured Halobellus sp.
GCTCGGAGGTGAACCGCTGGATCATCGAGACGATGTCGGACGCGTGGAAGGTCAGCATGACCGGGTGGCCGGTCTGGGCCGCCTGGAACGCCATGCGACCCTCGGCGCCGCGGACCTCGCCAACGATGATGTAATCCGGACGGGACCGGAGCGCCGCGGCGACGAGGTCGAACATGTCCACGTCGGAGGAGCCCTCGCCACCGCCCTCACGCGTCAACAGCTGCTGCCACGTGTTGTGCGGCGGAATGACCTCCGCGGTGTCCTCCGCGGTGTAGATCTTCGAGTCGTTCGGGATGTACGAGAGGATCGCGTTCAGCGTCGTCGTCTTCCCGGAGGCCGTCTCCCCGACGACGAACACCGTCTGTTCGTTCTCCAAGCAGAGCCAGAGGTACGCGGCCAGCTCCGGCGACAGCGTTCCCCAATTGGTGATCTGGTTGATCGAGAGCGGCACGTCCTCGCCCTGCCGGATCGTGAGCGAGGACCCCTTCAGCGAGACGTCGTCGGAGTAGATGATGTTGATACGCGACCCGTCGGGCAGCGTCGAGTCGACGATGGGGTCGGAGTCGGAGAGTGGGTCGCCGATCCGCTCGCCCATGTTGCGCAGCCAGTTGTCGAACTCCTTCGCCGTTCCGAAGTCGACGGTCGTCTCCAACATCCCGTAGACGCCGTGATCGACGTGACACTCGTGGGGGCCGATGACGTGAATGTCCTCGTTGGCCTTGTCGCGCATGATCGGTTCGAGCGGTCCGAGCCCGACGATGTCACGGTTGAGCCGGTAGCGGATGTTCTGATACGTCTCCTCCGTGACCGAGAGCTTCCCGAAGTTCCGGGCCTTCGAGACCGCCCGGCGCCAGCCGCCGCCGCTCTCGTCGACGTGCGTCACTTCCTCTAACAGCTCCTCGATGAGGTCGTCGTACCCCGCCTCCGACTCCGGAGCGCTGTGTTGGCCGCTCTCTCTGAGCAGTCGGTTTTTCACCTCGTCGAGGATCGCCGCCTCCGGACCGGACACCTCGGGTTCGATCGCGTAGTACTTGGTGTCCTGCCCGAGGTCGCCGTAGATGTGGCTGAAGATCGGTCCGCCGACCGGGTAGAGGACGTTCGGCCGGTTCGACTCGTACTCCGATTTCGGCTCTTCGATGAACTGCGGGAACTCCCCGGTGATCTGTTTGAACTCCCGGAGGTGTTCCCGCAGGTGCGGCCGCTGCATGGCTGCTTTCCGGAGTTCGTCCGACGGTTTCGCGGTGCCGTGTTCGGTCATTGGATATCGGTTACGCGACGCTGCGGCTCTCGATGACGATTCCAGTTCCCGACCGGACGGAGAACCCGATCGTGTCCCCGACCTGCTCGCCCATCCCGGCGAAGCGTTTCACGTTGATCTGTCGCCGGATGTCGTTTCCGACCTCGATCATCTCCAACTGGAGGAACACGTCGGCGATCGACCGGAAGGGACCGATCGCGTCGTCGCCGATCGCCGAGGGGTCGACGGTGAGCACGACCACTTTCCCCTGCGAGATGATCTCGCGGAAAAACGAGATGATCTCCAAGGCGGCTTGCCGCTCCTCGTTCTTCCGAACGAGCGCCTCGAACGTCGGATCGTTCCGGAAGATGGCGTCGAACGTGTCGAGGAAGATCACGTCGGAGTTCCACATCGCCTCCGCGTTCATCAGGCGCTTGAGCAGCTCTTTCCGCTCGCCGTCCCCGTCCGAGAACGCTCCGCCGGAATCGAAGTCGGCGTGGAGAAACAGCAGCTTCTCCTGTAACAACGGTTTCACCATGTCGTACTCCAGCGAGTGCATCTGGTCGATGAACCCGCGGACGGTGAGCTCCGTCGACATCATCGTCACCGAGGCGCCTTCCTCGACGAGCCCGTAGGCGAACCGCTGAGAGATGGCGCTTTTTCCGGCGCCGTAGTCGCCTTCCATGAGGACGATGCTCCCCCGCGGGATCCCGCCGCCGAGCTCCTTGTTCAGTCGGTCGCGCTCGCCCAGCCCGATCGAGAGCAGGTTGTCTGCGCGCGGCATCTCACTCGGCCTCCGTGCGGAACTGGAACAGCTCCTCGTCGCCGTTGATGCTAATGAACACTCGGTGGTCGGTCCCCGGCTCGAGGCCGTTCTCGTACCCGTCGATCTCCGAGACGTCGATCGTCAGCCGGAGTACGTCGCCGCGGCTCCACGCCGCCCCGCTTCCGGCGGATACCAGCTCCCCGTCGATCGCGTCCGGGCGGACGAACCGGCCGTCGAACACGACGTCCAGTCCGGACCCGTCCGGCGCGAGCCGATACGTGCCGGTGTTCTTTATCAAGAGCGTGACGTTCTCGTCCCCGCTCGCGTTGTACACCCCCGCGTTCGGATCGGAGATGACCGTCACGTCGGTCCGGAGCTGCTCCGTCGCGTCGAGCCCGGCGTCGTCGACGGCGGAGCTCACGCGGTCGACGCCGGTCGTCACCGTACCCACGACCCCCGCGGCGATGACGAGGCTCGCGATGAACAAGATGAGGTGTGAGACCGGGACGCTCGCCATCTATCCGCTCACCTCCGTGACGGTCGCGGCGTCGCGGACGCCGGATTCGACGACGAGGACGACCCGGGTGTCGCCGGTCTCGACCGCCGTCTCAAGATCGGCCTCATCTACCGTCACCGTCAGCCGCTCACCGCCGAGCCAGAGGTCGGTGTCGGCGTTGCCGTCGACGGTCGTCTCGACCGACTCGTCTCCCAGGTCGACGTACTCGTTGCCGACGACCAGCGTCGCGTCGCTCACGACGAGCCCGACCGAGCCGTCGTTCCCGGCGTCGACGGTGAGGTCGTTCCCGTCGTACGTCGCGTTCGTCACCGCGAAGTCGGTGTTCTGCCGTTCGAGCGCGCGCTCGTTCACGTCGTGTTGCGCGTCGGTGACCCGGTCGAACCCGTTTGCCGCGACCGGGTAGAACGCGGTGAACGCGAAGAACAACCCCGCGACGATGATCGCCGTCGACGCCGAGACGCTAACGCCCATCGCCCCACCCTCCGTCGGCCGGGTCGGCGCGGTCGGAACGCGGGTTCGGGTCGTTCATCGGTCGGGGGGAACCGCCGTTCCGATCGGCGTCGTCTGCCCGGTCGCGACCGTGACGCCGTTCGCCGCCCTGTCGGTGTCCGTTCTCGCGAGCGCGGCGGCTTCGATCCGCCTCTCGGCCGCGGTCGTCGCGTCGGTCCCGCCGGTCCCGACCCACCGGTGGGGCGCCACCGACGAGCGAGCCGCCGGCGAGGTCGTCCCATCGGTCGAGCAGCAGCAGGTGGCCGCTCGTCCCGTTGAGTTGGGTGACGTATCGGAGGCTCCGGGTGTGGTGTTCCCGCACCAACCGGTCCGTCCCGGGCCGGTCGACGAGGTTCCGATCGATCGTTCCGAACCCGGAGAGGAAGTCGCGGAGCCGCGCGGCGGCCTCCGGACCGACCCACTCGATGCGCTCGTAGTAGTTGATCGCGCGCACCGCGTCGGTGACGTCGCTCTCGGAGACGAGGAACTCCAGCCACTCCATCACGAGCAGGTCGCCGACGTAGTCGCCCGGCAGCTCCGTGAGGTACGGTTTGCCGCGGCTCGCGTCGAGATCGTCTTTCCGGACGTACTCGAAGCCGTCGCCGCTCGCCTCGGCGGGGTCGCCGCCGGGGTGTCGGTCCTGTGTGCGTTCAGGTTCTGGCTCCGGCTCAGGTTCTGGCTCCGGCTCGGGTTCGGACGTTGGCTCTTCGAAGCCGCCCCGTGCGTCGTCGAAGCCGTCAGCGTCGTCGTCGAAGCCGTCCCTCTCTCCGTCGTGGCGTCCGGTTTCGTCGTCGACCGGCTCGGTTTCGTCGCCGAGGTCGTCGCCGAACGGGTCGTCGTCCGCGGT
>CAZNOA010000167.1:0-3854 GCA_964574565.1 uncultured Halobellus sp.
CAGCACGTTCGGCTTTGTACGTGATGAACTGTTGGAGTTGGTGGAAGTGCCACGAGTGGACACCCGACCACGAACTGTTCTCGCGGATACCTTCGAGGTCTTCTATCCGAATGACGGGGTTCTCGAACTGTTCCGCGAACGTGATGAGACGACGGGAGAGTTTGTGATTCAGGTCTTTGATTCGACGCCGTTCTTTGTCACCCACACGGTTACGTGCGCGAAGCGCACCCGCTTCCGAGAGCGAATCGCGTAGGGAACGATATTTGCGTCGAACGTACTTCGCCTCACCACCAGACACCAGCATTGACTCACCCTCACCGTAGGCCGTCACAGCGAGGATGTACCGTTCGCCAATATCGACACCAATGGGCGTCTCACCCGATGTATCGGCGTCGTACTCGGTGTTGAACGTACAGTACCAGTCGTCGCCACGGCGGTACACTTGAAGTCGTGTTTTCTTGGCGTCACCTTCGACCAGTCGGTTTACGGGGTCAGCGATGTCGTCGTACACTTCGATAGGTGTGTACCACCATTGGGAGATGCACGGGAAGCCGACGACGACTGTGCCGTTCTCGGTCGTGTCGATCTCCCAGTTCTGGTTGTTGACGGCGAACGGTTGGCTCTCTCGGTAACGAACCTCTCCGTCCTTGTTGTGGTCGGATTTTGCCTCTCGAATGGCTTGGTTCTGAATGGCCGAGTAGAGGCCGTTGTCGATGCTGGCTGTGGTCACGGATTTGCTGAAGTCGCCGTTCTCCCATCCGTCGATACAGAATTGCTTGGTGTCGCGGTAGAGGCGAGTGCCCTGTTGCCACTCTTTCCTCCGTGAGAGGGATGGGTTGTGGAACTTCGCGGTGACAGTCACCGTGACCATTACAGTTGTAATTGAATACGTTATATTAAGAAACTATTGGAATATCAGGCTGTGCTATCGTCGGTGGTTCGTGAAAGGTAGTGTCGGATTCATCCCCGCGCTAAAGCACGGGGCTTTCTCCTTGATTTTCCGTAATATCAGTCGACGACCGACGAATCGGATCCGATCACCAGATCGTTTATTAATCATGATCGGATGTTCCCGGTATGTCATCTCAAACGAAGAACAAAACGGAGAGCAACGTGGAGAGCAGAATGGACGGGAACACGACGTACGCGGCGTTAGCGCACGCGTCGGCGCTGGTCGCTTCGTTTCTCGGTCCGATCCTGTTTCTCGTACTGGCGGACGACGACGACGAGCTGGTGAAACAGAACGCGAAGAACTCGCTGAACTTCCAGATCATGGTCTTCGTCGCGATCGTGGTCTCCGGCGCGCTGACGGTAGTCCTCATCGGGTTCTTGCTTCTGCCGCTCGTCGCGCTGATCGATCTCGTCCTCGTGTTGATCGCCACGGTGAGAGCGAACAGCGGCGAGGTGTACTCGTACCCGTACACCCCGAGTATCGTCTGAACAGCGCGTTCGGTGGGCCCGGTCGTCCCCTCGTCCGGCGCCCCGGGTTCAGCGGACCCCGCACGCTTTTTTAACGTCGTCTGATAGGTGTACTCGATGAACGCCGTCACACTCGGTCCCGCCGGCACGTACTCACACCGTGCGGCGCGGGCCGTCGCCGCCGAGGTGTCGTTCCGCGAGTCGGTCACCGCGATCGTCGACGCCGTCGAGTCCGGCGAGTTCGAGCGGGGAGTCGTCCCCATCGAGAACAGCATCGAGGGGTCAGTCACGGAGAGCCTCGACGCGCTCGCCGACCACGACGTCGCGGTCACCCGCGAGATCGTCACCCCGATCCGTCACGCCCTGCTCGCGCAGGGGCCGGAGTTCGAGGTCGTCGCCAGCCACTCGCAGGCGCTCGCGCAGTGTCGCAACTGGCTGGACGACCACTACCCCGCCGCGGGGCTCGAAGCGGTCGCGTCCACCGCGCGCGGCGTGGAGCGCGCCCGCGAGGACGCCCGCATCGCCGGCATCGGCCACCCGGACAACGCCGGCGACGACCTCACCATTCTCGCCGAGGACATCCAGGACCGGACCTCGAACGCGACCCGCTTCCTCGTCGTCGCGCCCGCGTCCGCGCGCTCGGAGGCCGGCGGCAAGACCACGCTGATCGTCTACCCGAACGCCAACTACCCCGGGCTCCTCCTCGAGCTGCTGGAGGCGTTCGCCGACCGTAACCTCAACCTCTCGCGGATCGAGTCGCGCCCGAGCGGCGAGCGTCTCGGCGACTACCTGTTCCACTTCGACGTCGAGGCCGGGCTCTACGAGGACCACATGGCGAAGGCCGTCGGAGACATCGAGGCGATCGCCGACAACGGCTGGGTCCGCGTGTTGGGCTCGTACGACACCGAACACGTGCTGGAGTGAGCGGCGCGGCGCGATACCGACGCCGAGCCGGAACGGGAACCCTCCGCGGCGATGAAACCGGCAATACCTGCAGAGATTTGGGTCTCCCTGTGGTCTCAGTACGGTTACTTTCGGCAAATAGTTGATTACATACTGAAACGTCTACGTGAGTGGGTATTTCCCATGGACATGAACAGACGGACAGCATGCAAGAGCATCGGCGCGGGAACAGTGGCGTTACTCGGCGGGGTCGGCACGGCCGCGGCCAGCCCACCGAGCGAGGGCGACACGATCGTCGACGTGGCCGTCGCGGCCGGCGACTTCGACGTGCTCGTCGCCGCGGTACAAGAGGCCGGTCTCGTCGACGCGCTGAGCGGGAACCGCCAGCTGACCGTGTTCGCTCCGACCGACGCGGCGTTCGGAGCGCTGGCCGACGAACTGGGCGTCGACGTCGAGGATCTGCTGGAACTCGATAACTTGGAGGAGATCCTCACCTACCACGTCACGCCCGGCCGTCGTGACGCCGAGTCGGTCACCACGTCGGATCGCCTGCCCACGCTGGCCGGCGAGCGCATCGACGTGGACGGCACCACGCTCAACGACGGGCAAGCGGAGATCGTCGCCACGGACATCGAAGCCTCGAACGGAATCGTTCACGTCATCGACGGCGTGTTGCTTCCGTAGCCGGTCTGCCCTTCCGATGGTCCCCGCCGGCGCTACGCACCCTCCGATCGCGCGGTTCGCCTATCCACGTGTTTATCCGTTCGACCTGCGATGGATTCAGTCGATGGAGCCGGTGCTCTGGCAGGTGTTAGCGGGAACACGAGGAGGGCCCAACCGGGCCCGCCTGCTCCGAGCCCTCGACGAACGACCCCGGAACGCCAATCAGCTCGCTGAGGATCTCGATCTCGCGTACAAAACCGTCAGACACCATCTCGACGTGCTCGAGGAGAACGACGTAGTCGAGAGTACCGGGCAGGCGTACGGGGCCGTCTACTTACCGACAGAACGGACGCGGAACCACTGGGAGACCGTCGAGGATATCATCGATCAAGTAAACTGAGTATGACACAATATCTGACCGCGAGAGTCGACGGAGGGGACGTGAGATGACGGTACTGCTCAGCGTGGCGCAGGTCGCCGCCGTACTCAACATACTGCTGTTGCTCGTTCTCGTCGGCATCTGGGGTCGCAACTACCTCGAGATCCGCTCGAAGCACACGCTCGGATCGACGATGTTCGCGCTCTTCCTGCTGGCCGAAAACGCGCTCGCGCTGTTTTACTACCTCAACCCGCCGCCGATGTCGATACCGGCGGTCCGGGCGATGATGTACCTCCAACTGCTGGAGTTCATCGGGATCTCCGTCCTCGTCTACGTGACCGTGGATTGAAACGCCTCCTCGGCAGTCGGGTGTCCCGCGGTCGTTCGACGTCCGTCGGCTTCGCCCGGCGCTACTCGAACCGGTACGTCGTTCCGTCCGCGCCGTCTTCGATCTCGACGCCGACCTCGCGGAGCGCGTCTCGCAGCTCGT
>CAZNOA010000168.1:0-3843 GCA_964574565.1 uncultured Halobellus sp.
CGAAACCGGGCCGAGTTGAACGGCCCGAGTTCGCGGTGCGTTCTTCGCATTAGTCACGATGCCCGGGTTGTATTTAACCCCGTCGAACTATCGGCGCTACGTCATGCGGTTTCATGACGAGGAACTGTGAACGAACCCACACCTACGTCGTCGGTGGCGCAGAAAAATCGAGACCGGAGGCGAGGGCTACTCGTCGTCGATGTATTCGATCCCCTGCTTCGAGACGTTCGCCTTCGTGATGTCGTCGAGGTCGTTGAGCCAGAAGTCGTCGTCCGCCTCGTCGACCTCGGGGGCGCTGTCTTTCCACGCCCAACCCTCGTACTCGTGAATTTTCTGCGTCCCTTTTTCACGGAGGCGAAGCGTTACCCGCTCGGCTTCCTCCTCCGATGGAGCGGGCTCGAGCGTGCGTGCCGCCTTGAGCGCGGCCTGTCGAGGCATATTGCCAGAGAACTCGCTCGGTTCCGATCCGTCTTCCTCTCGAAGGGCGAAGTTTCGCTTACCGTCTTCACGTACCATGGTTTGTACTCCATGAGAAACCAGCACACAATCTGTAATAAATATATCGGGGAAATGAAAGCTGTTCAGCAAAAGCTTTTTATATTGACCCGGTCACGGCTAGCGGTTTTCGGCGTCGCGCGCGGGCGCATGGATGCAGTTAGAGAGCGGCGACGGTCGCTTGCTCGTGAGACTCACGAGCGAACACCAGTCCCTCGTGGGCGAACACCGGTTCCGCGTCCACGGTGTGAGTCGGGCCCGGCGATTCCGGCAGCGCGATTACGGACGAGCGGCAGAGTCGCTCCGAATCGCTCCGGGTCGATCGCCGGTGCCTCCGGGAAACAACACTTATGTGTCTGGTATCGCGAAATGCGACCAGTACAACTGCGATGGTCCGTAAAAAGAAGCTCAGCCCCAGTGGCGCCAAAGACGACGACGGGGAGTATCACAACGTCCACGTGAACCTCCATGAGGACGAACTCGCCGTCGCCGGGATGGAGATCGGCGACGAGGTGTTCGTTCGGGTCCGAGACGGGAAGATCATCATCCAGAAGGCCGACTCCGATCCCGAACAGCTCGAACACGATTTCTGACGACAGCGCCCGACCGGTCGACCGACTGTTGTTTTCGACTCGCCGTTGCCAGCGTGAACAGAGCGATCCGACTCCAGCCGGGACGAGCGGGTCGGCGGATTGATACCGGTTCGTGATGAGATCGATACAATGGGCGCGTACGACCTGTTGAAGCCAGCGCTGTTCCGCCTTCCACCGGAAACGGCACACGGGATGACGCACCGATTGTTACGAGCCGCACAGGGGACTCCCGCGATGACGCTCGTTCGGGAGCGGTACGCGGTCCGCGACGAGAAACTGCGGGTCGAGGCGTTCGATACCGCGTTCCCGAACCCCGTCGGTGTCGCCGCCGGGTTCGACAAGAACGCGGAGGTTCCGCGGGCGCTCGCCGCCCTCGGCTTCTCTCACATCGAAGTCGGGGGCGTCACGGCCGAGCGGCAGCCCGGAAACCCGCAGCCGCGGCTGTTCCGGCTCCGCGAAGACGAGGCGCTCATCAACCGGATGGGGTTCAACAACGAGGGCGCGGATATCGTCGGTGACCGCCTCGACCGCGAGCCGATGCCCGACGTTCCCGTCGGGATCAACATCGGAAAGTCGAAGTCCACGCCCCTCTCGGAGGCGGCCGACGACTACCGCTACACCTACGATCGGGTCGCGGACGCCGGCGACTACTTCGTCGTCAACGTCTCCAGCCCGAACACCCCCGGGCTCAGAGAGCTGCAGAACAGGGCTGCGCTCGAAGAGATACTCGGCGGACTCGCCGACGCGGGCGCCGACCCTCTTCTCGTGAAGCTCTCGCCGGACCTCCCGGACCCGGCCGTAGAGGACGCGATCGCCGTCGTCGACGACCTCGGCCTCGACGGGATCATCGCGACCAACACCACGACCTCGCGGCCGGCGTCGCTCCGAAGCCCGCAGCGAGCGGAGCGCGGCGGCCTCTCCGGGAAGCCGATCGAGGACCTGGCCACGGAACGGATACGGTTCGTCGCCGAACGGACCGACGTGCCGGTGATCGGCGTCGGCGGGATATCAGACGCCGCGGGCGCCTACGAGAAGATACGTGCGGGCGCTTCGCTCGTGCAGCTGTACACGGGGCTCGTGTACGAGGGGCCGAGCCTCGCACGCGACATCAACACCGGACTGATCGGTCTGCTCGAGAGAGACGGGTTCGATTCCGTCACGGACGCGGTGGGCGTCGACCTGTAGCTGGCCGGCGCTTCGCGGGTCGCGATCGGACCCGTTTTCTGTCTTATCCGGACGGCTCGTTACGGACGATAACGACCACGTCGTCGGCCTCCAGCAGCTCTCCATCGCCCTGATACTGGCGCTCTTCTTCGATCGAGAACTCGTCGGCAGTGAGAGTGACCCCCGCGACGTGGAGCTCGTCGCCGTCGATCTCGTAGTTCCCCTGCGCGAGGGCCCCCTCGATCTCGCCGACCTGATCGCCGTACTTCGGACCGACCGTCGCGTAGTCGAGGTCGATTCCCGTGATCACCGTCTCGACCGGGGCGTCACCGTCGGGGTGGACCGTGAGGTCGGAAACGTGCATCACGCCGGTGATGTCCTCCTCGAACCCGCGGACGTCTGCGTACACCTCGACCGCGTCGAGTTCGGCGTTCAGCGGGAGCTGATTCCCGCTTTTGTACTTTCGGAGCGCACCGACGACGGCGGTCGCGGCGACGCCCGCGTCGTGGTCGGCGTCGAGCCCGAGCGGTTCTGGCCAGTCCGCTAGGTGGATCGAGTCGCGCGCGCCGTCGGCGACGGCGGCGTCGGCCGCGTCCGTGTCGCCGGCGGCGTCGGCGTACATGTCGTGCCACAGCTCCTCCGTGACGTGGGCGAGCAGCGGAGCGAACAGCTTCAGGAACCGGCGGTGCGCCGTCCGAAGCGTGTACGCCGCGGCGTCGTCCTCGCGCTGTTTGGCGATCTCGAGATAGTCGTCACAGAACGTGTTCCAGAAGAAGCTCCGGAGCCCGTCGCGCGCCTTCGAGAACTCGCGGTTCTCAAGCAGCTCGGTGAGCCGTTCGATCTCGCGGTCGAGCTCCGCCAGCAGCCAACGGTCGAGCGCTCGGAGGTCCTCGTCGGCGGGAGCGTCCGGGTACGGCTCGGGCGCCAGCGACTCGACGAGCTTGGAGGCGTTCCACAGCTTCCGGATCAGCTTCTCGCCCGCGCGGAGCCCCTTCTCCTGATACGGGAGATCGTCGCCGATCGCGGAGCCGGCCGCCCAGAACCGAGCGGCGTCGACCGGGAACTTCTCCAAGACCTCGTCGGGCGCGACGATGTTCCCCTTCGACTTCGACATCTTCTCGCGGTTCTGATCGAGCACCATCCCGTTGATCATCGTCGACTCGAACGGCACCTCGCCGGTGTGTTCGTAACACTTGATCACGGTGTGGAACAGCCAGAAGGAGATGATGTCGTGACCCTGCGGCCGGACGTCCATCGGATAGATCTCCGGGCGCTCCATCGTGAACGCCTCGGCGTCCTCGTCCCAGTCCCAACCCGCGTTGATGAGGGGGGTCAGCGAGGAGGTCGCCCACGTGTCGAGGACGTCGTCTTCGGGGACGAACTCGTCGGCACCGCACTCGGGACAGGCGTCGACCGGCGGGTCGTCCGAGAGCGGATCGACGGGGAGGTCCGTCTTCTCGGCGAGGACTTCGTGGTCGCAGTCGGCGCAGTACCAGACCGGGAACGGGATCCCGGAGGACCGCTGTCGGGAGATGAGCCAGTCCCACTGGAGCCCCTCGACCCAGTGTTTGTACCGGGTGAACATCTTCTC
>CAZNOA010000169.1:0-3820 GCA_964574565.1 uncultured Halobellus sp.
GCTGGACCGGAATCGCCGCACACATCCCGTCGCCGTCGGCGTGGTGGCGGGCGCGTATCGGTCGTCCGGCGAGCACGGTCCGGCGGAGCAGCCGCGCGAGGTCGCGGAGGTCGTCGTGGATCGGCTCGAATGCCTCCCACTCGACGAGCGGGTCCAGGTCGGCGGGTTCCGCCCGCTCGTCGAGGGCGCTTTCGAACCGCGCTCTCGCCGTCGCGGCGCGCTCGCCGTCGAGCCGCTTGAGCGAGTCGACCTCCAGCTGGAGGGCGTTCTCGCGGGTCTCGATCGCCCCGCTGACGTGGACCATGTCGCCGACCGCGACCTCGGGGTACGCGCGGACGCCGGCCTCCTCGAAGGCGGCACACGAGACGATTCCGGAGGCGTCCGAGACGGCGAAAATCGTCGGACCGCCGGTCTGTTTCGCCTGGACGACCTCGCCCTCGACGGTCGCCTCGTCGCCCGGCGTCAGTCCGCGAACGGGGGTGATCGTCGGCTCGTGTGCGACGGTTTCGGTGCGGTACTCATCGATGCTCACGTCGTCGAACGCGACGTCGCCGTTCTCTTTCACCTCTGTCAGCCGGACGATCAACCGATCGCCGACCGCGTACTCGCCGGTGAGGTTCGACTCGTGGACGAGCCCGCTCAGGGAGTCGGAGACGTCGACGAATATCCCGTAGTCGACGACGCCGTTGACCTCGGCGTGATAGAGGGCGTCGACCTCGGCGTCTTCGCGGGTGCAGTCCGGTGCCAGATCGTAGACGATCGGCCGGTCGTCGGCCGTCCCCTTCGCCGTCTCGGCGTCGGGTTCGGGGCTCAAATCGCCCCGCGTGCCGGAATCCCCGGCGGAGTTCTCGCTCATGGACAGCTATCGGACGCGGCCGATGTTAAGCCTGTTCTCTCGCGCGCCCGGCGGTGGGCGGGCGACGGAGCCGGATCTCGATTCGCCTCCGGGGGCCGTCGGTCTCGCGGTCCGGAACCCCTATGAGGCGACGGCGACTTCGCTAACGTATGCGACTGTTCCGGTCGGACGAGCTCCTCGGGATCGCCCGAGAGACGATGGAGTTCATCCTCGAGGCGAGCGAGGAGACCCACCCCAACGAGTACATGGGGTTCCTGCGGAGCGACGACGCGAGGAAGCTCGACATCGACCGAGAGGGACAGGTGATCACCGACGTGTTAGTCATCCCCGGTACGGAGTCGAACCCCGTCAGCGCCAGCGTCCGATCGCACATGAAGCCGAACGACATGCGCTCCGTCGGCTCCGTCCACTCGCACCCGAACGGTGCGCTCCGCCCCAGCTCCGCCGACCTCGCGACGTTCGGGCAGGGGGAAGTTCACATCATCGTCGGGGCCCCGTACGGGTGGGGCGACTGGAAGGCGTTCGACAACGAGGGGAACCAGACGACGCTCGACGTGCTCGACGTCGAAGTCCCCGAGGAGCACTTCTTCGATTTCACACAGGAGGACATCGACCGAGAGATCGACGAGGAGCGGCGCAACGACGGCGGTTTCCTGTCGTGGTTCCGATGACGCGAGTCGTCGCGCAGGGGACGTTCGACCTGTTACACCCCGGCCACGTCCACTACCTGGAGGACGCGGCGACGCACGGCGACGAGCTCCACGCGATCGTCGCCCGTCGGTCCAACGTCACGCACAAGCCGGAGCCCGTGCTCTGTGCCCGACAGCGCCGGGACATGGTCGCCGCCCTCGACGCGGTCGACGAGGCCCACCTCGGCGACACCGAGGACGTGTTCGTCCCGATCGAGCGGCTCGACCCGGACGTGATCGTGTTGGGGTTCGACCAGCATCACGACGAGGCGGCGATCACGGACGCGCTCGCCGACCGCGGTCTCGACTGCCGCGTCGAGCGCGCCTCCGGGCGGGAGCCGAGGTACGACGACGAACTGCTCTCTAGCGGCGACATCGTCGACCGCGTCCTCCGAACACGCGGCGGGGACGCCGTTCGCTAATCGACGACGACGCCCGCCGACCGGCGACGCCGTCCGCCAACTGCAGTCGTCTCCGCGAAGCGAAACTCGCTCTGCCGCCGCGAACGGGGCGTTGCCGCCGTGGGGCGGCCGATCCGACGTCGATCCGCGGAAGCGCGGAACATATATGGGTCGGTTCCTAAACACGGTCAAGTGACTATCCCCGACCGATTCCCGGCCGTGCTCGCGGCGACGACGATGGGGGTCTACCTCCTCCTCCTCGTCGGCGCCACGACCTCGCTCACCGAGGCGGCCGCGGCCTGTACCGGCTGGCCCGCCTGCGGCGACGGCACCGCGCTCCCCGCGGAGCGAGCCGGTTGGATCGCGCTCGGCCATCGGGCGCTCGGAGTCGTCGTCGGGCTCCTCGTGCTGGCTTCCGCCGCGCTCGCGTGGTACGACGGTGCGAGCCGTCGCGTTCGCGCGGCGCTCACAGCCGCACTTCTCGTCTTTCCCATGCAGGCGGGTGTCGGCGCGCTCGTCGCCGTCGGCGGACTCCCGCCCGCGCTCGGCTCCGTCCATCTCCTTTTGGGCGTCGTCATCTTCGCCGCCGTCCTCACCGGACTGGCGTGGTGGCTGGAGGCGGCGACCGGCGACGCCGACGACGTCCCCACCGACTTCGAGCCGGGAACAGACGACCTCCCTCCCGTCGAGGCGACGCCGGACCCCGAGATTCCGACCGCGACGGTGCCTAGGCTGAAGGCGACCGCGTCCGCCTACTTCCGCCTGATGAAGCCCCGTCTGATGTGGCTGCTCTGTTTGGTCGCCGCCGCGGCGATGGCGCTCGCGGGCGGCCCCGGCTTCACCCCGTACGTCGTGGCCGCGACGCTCGCCGGCGGCGCGCTCTCTATCGGCGCCTCGGGAACGTTCAACCACGTGCTCGAACGCGACGTCGACAAGCGGATGCAGCGGACGAGCGACCGTCCGCTCGCGACGGATCTGGTGCCGGTGCCCAACGCGCTCGCGTTCGGCGGACTGCTGACCGTCGTCTCGCTCGGCCTGTTCTGGACGGTGAACCCGCTGACGGCGGCCCTCGGCCTCGTGGCGATCGCGTTCTACAGCGTCGTCTACACGCTCGTGTTGAAGCCGAACACGGTCCAGAACACGGTTATCGGCGGGGCGGCCGGCGCGTTGCCCGCGCTCATCGGCTGGGCCGCGGTCACCGGGGAGGTGGGCGGCGGCGGGCTGTTGCTCGCCGCGGTCATCTTCCTGTGGACGCCCGCGCACTTCTACAACCTCGCGTTGGCGTACAAAGACGACTACGAGCGCGGCGGCTTCCCGATGATGCCCGTCGTGCGCGGCGAGACGGCGACGCGTCGACACATCGTCTGGTACCTCGGTGCGACGCTCGTCGCCGCGGCTGCGCTCGCGGTCGTCTCGGAGCCGCTCGGCGGGCTGTACGCCGCGGCCGGCGTCGCGCTCGGGGCGGTGTTCCTCTGGGCGGTCGTCCGGCTCCACTACGAGCAGACGGAAGCGGCGGCGTTCAGGGCGTTCCACGCGTCGAACGCGTACCTCGGCGTACTGCTGTTCGCGGTCGTCATCGACGCGTTGGTGGTGTGATCGGAGCCGCCACCGGGCCGCTCGGGCGGCACACGTTCCGGTCGCCGACGGCCCTTTTAACATCGCCCGCCACGTAGTCCGCCGCGTATGACGCGAGTCGAAGTCGAATACTGCGTTCCGTGCGGCATGTTGAATCGCGCCCAAGACGTCTCTGCGGCGCTGCTCGAACAGTTCGGCGAGGGGATCGACGAGGTCGCCTTAGTGACCGGCGACGACGGCGTGTTCGTCGTCCGCGCCGACGACGAGGTCGTCTTCGACAAGACGGAAGACGAGTACGA
>CAZNOA010000170.1:0-3775 GCA_964574565.1 uncultured Halobellus sp.
CTCCCTACTCGCTCGCTCGTTGAGGAAGGGGCCTTAGCGCCTCAATTCCGGTAAAGGAGAGCGTGGCGGCGCAGCACCGGACACACCGGGGAATCAGGGGTACGACTGCCCGGAGGGAACGGTCTCTCTCGGAACATTCGAATTCGTCGTCGAAGAGGATGAGGACGGGAATGTCGTGGACTGCTACTTTGAGCAGACCGACGATGGAGACGAGCTCGTCACTATCACCGACTTCGAGAACAAAGTCGACGAAGACGGAGAAGAGGAGGCGTGTGAACCGGTCAGTGTCTCGTACGAAGTCGACGGATACACCGTCGAATCCGTGGCGTCATACGGCGGGAATGACACGCACGTCGACGACGAGCCCGCAGACGGAACCTACGACTCTGATCTCGTGAATCCGGGCGGGCAGCAAGCCGCTATCAGTACACTGTATCTCTGCGGAACTGAATCGATATCGCCGTAGTCCCGATCGGTCAGATGACGGTGTGAGCGGACTGGGTGACCCCATGGCACGGCCTGTGCCATAAATTATTGCAACTCGACTGCGACGGTCGCTACCGCTACTTCTCGTCGACGTGTCGAACTTCGCTGGCGACGCCGCGGATCGAGTCGACCATCTCCGGCCCCGACATCTCCGCGCGCCCCACCGCGAACGCCTTCGGACCCTCGATGACGACCTCGTCGCCGACGCGGATCTCGTCGTCCGCGTCGATGACGCCGGGCGCGAGCACCGACCCGTGCGGGACGAACCCGTCGATCTCGACGCGTTTCGTCGGGGCGTCGCTCGCGACCCAGCGCCGCGCGCCGGCGAGGGTGAACGAGAGGGTGCCGTACTGCGGCACCATCGTGGCGAGCTGTTCGCCGGGCTCGCCGTCGCGGCCGGCGTCGGGGTCGTCGCCCCACACCTGGAGCTTCGGGTACCGACCCGTGGTGCGGATCGAGACGTCGTCGCCCGGCCCGCCGAACAGCCCGTCGCCCGCGCCGTCGCCGAGCAGGTAGTCGGCGATCGCTTTGACCGTGTTGTGCTCGCGCTCGCGCTTGCTGTAGGCCGGCTCGCCGTGTAAGGCGGCGTTCAGCTCGCCGAGCGACTCGTCGGTCGTCGGGTGGTCGACGCAGGTGTACTCGAACGGGACGTCGATCGCGGGGTCGCGCTCGACGCGCTCGCAGATCTCGCGGTAGCCGTCCGCGGGAACGTGTGCGATCACGCGCGAGTACTCGTTCCGCGTCAGGTACCGTCGCAACACCTCCGCGACGAACCCGATTTCGTCCTCGCTCCAGTCGCCGGTGACGACCGCGTCGTAGTGTTGGGCGGGGTAGGTCGTCTCGAGCTCTTGGGGCACCACGCCGATCGGCGAGGTCATCGAAACGGTGTGTCCGCGCCACTTGATCGCGTCGTGGAACTGCCGGTGGCTCTGGGAGTCGCTGTACGGCTTCGTCGCCGAGCAGGGCACTAACACGAGCGGCTGGTCGGTGAACCGATTCCGATACCGGCTCGTCACGCGGTCCGCGAACCGACGGATCTCGACGCGGTCGAGCGTCTCCGCGGACGCGGCGGTGATCTCGGCGTCTCGGAGGACCGGGGTCCGCTCCTCGGCGTACCCCCACTGGTCGTCGAACTCCCGAAGCGCCGCCGTGAGCCAGCCGTCGTGACGCGCCTGTCCCTCCAAGTAATCCCGGAGCCGACCGGCCCGGATGCGCTCGCGGACGCGCCGGAGTTCGGCTTCGAGCGCGTTGACGTTGTGGTCGGCGCAGTCGGCGCGGGAGAACTCGGAGCGCGGCGTCGCACACGCGGGGCAGGCGCAGGGGAGCTCCGTGAGGTCTTCGAGGAAGTGCTCCGCATCGGTCGTGAGGTACTTCCCCTCCGTGCCTTTCGTCCGCGCGAGCGTTCCGTCGACCAGATCGACGCCCGCCGCCGCGAGCGTGGCGACGTTGCGGGGCGTGGCGACGCCCGACAGGAACAGCGCCGTGTCGGCCGGCAGCGACCGCTTCGCGGACAGGATCGCGTCGCGGAACGCCTCGCCGTGACCGACGAATCCCTGCGCGTCGGCGAGGAGGTACGCGTCGGCGCCGACGTCGCGGGGCCCCTCGCTGTCGACGACGGCCGCTGACGGAAACGCGACGTCGGGGTGATCGACGGCGAACGACTCGCGAACCTCGGCGCGAGTGCCAGCCGGAAACGACCGGTGCGGCAGGATCGTCAGCGACTGTTCGTCGCCGCCGGGCACCTCGCGGTCGCCGGCCCAGAGGCTGCCCGCGTCCTCGACGAACGGGTCCGCGAGCGCCGGCGTCGTCACGGGGTCGGCGAGGCGGAGCTCCCCGAGCCGGGCGGCGCCGTCGCGCTCGTGGACTTCGAAGTAGTCGGTCATGGTTCACCTCGCAGGGGGACGGACAATTCTCTTGTGTTCCGCGTCTCGCCGGGACGGTCCCGCTCTCTTCCGGGACGGTCCCGCTTCTCGGCGGGGGCGTCTTGCCACCGCGGTGACCGCCACGCCGCTTATCTCGCTGACTCCCCCGCAACCGTTACACCGTAACCGCACGAAGAGGATATATGAAGCCGTCCGGACCGTGGGACCGGGACCGAGTCGACGAGTTTCTGGAACGCGCGACGGTGCCGGTCAGAATCGGCTGTCGCACGCCGCGTGACACGCCGTGGATCGTCTCGCTGTGGTTCTCGTGGGACGGCGCGATCAACTGCGCGACCAGCGCGGACGCCGACCTCGTCGACTTCCTCGCGCACGACGATCACGTCTCCTTCGAGGTGTCGACGAACGACCCGCCGTACATGGGAGTCAGGGGACGCGGCCATGCCGACGTCGCCGTCGACGAGGAGAAGGCGCTGCTTCGGAGCCTGCTGGAGCGATACCTCGGCGGGACGGACAACGAAGTGGGCGACCGGCTGCTCCGGCCCGATCGCGAGGAGGTTCGCGTCCGGATCGAGCCCGAGCGGCTCCACACGTGGGACTACTCCGCGCGCATGCCGGCGGCCGACGACTGACGCGGTCACCTGGCGTCCGCCCCGATGACACGGGTTGTGAGAAGCGTCTATGTAGCCCGGGCGAAATAGGCCCGTATGGTCGTCGTTGCCGCGGTAGAACGCTCGGCGGAGGAACACCAAGTGGTCGAACAGGCGGCTGTGCTCGCGGACCGGTTCGACGAGCCGCTGCACGTCGTCCACGTGATGACGCAGCGCGAGTACGTCGAGCGACAGCGGAATCGCTCAGACCGGACCGGACGCGGCGTCGAGATGACCGAGATCAAGAAAGCGGCGAAGCGGGAGGCGGAGGCGGTCGCCGAGGAAGCCGGCGTGGACGACGTGACCGCGGTGGGACTGGTCGGCGAGCCCGCCGGTCAGGTCGTACTGTACGCCGAACGGAACAGCGCTCGCTACATCGTGATCGGCGGTCGGCGCCGGTCCGAACTCGGCGGCGCGGTGTTCGGCCGACCGGGACGGAAGATTCTCCGACAGTCCGACGTGCCCGTTCTCACCGTCAAAACGAAACGATCGGCCGGTGAGTGAGCACGCGGCGACCGGGGGTCTGAGCGGGCGTCGCCGCCCGGAACGCTCGTCCGACTACCGCCCGAGCGACTGCAGATTCTCCGTCTCGACACGCGCCGGCACGCGTTCCAGCGCCGCCGCGGACCAGTCGTCGTGGCCGAGCGTGATCGACGTCTCCGGGTTCGCGGCCGCGAGGCTCGCGACCCCGTCGGCGGCCGCGGCCTGTGCGGCGGCGTCGATCCGCTCGGGGACCTCCGCCGTGAGCGGATACGTCTC
>CAZNOA010000171.1:0-3766 GCA_964574565.1 uncultured Halobellus sp.
GGGGCTGATGCTCGCGGTCGAGTTCGACACCGCCGACCGCCGCGACGCGGTCGTCGCGGAGGCGCTGGAGCGCGGGCTGCTCACGCTCGGCTGCGGCAAAAAGACGATCCGGCTTCTCCCGCCGCTTGACTCCACGGAACGGGAGATCGAACTCGGCATCTCGATATTCACCGACGCCGCGACGGCCGCCGACTCGGCGTCGATCGCGGCGTGAGCTCAGTCCTCGCCGCCGCGCTCGCCCGCGCCTCCGGTCGGGTCGAGATCGCCGACACCTAACACGGCTTCCGTCAGCGTGTCGACGCCGATCCGCAGGCTCCGCTCGTCGACGTCGAACCGCGGCGTGTGGTGGGCGGTCGGGTGGTCAGTCCCCACGATGAGGTACGTCGCGAGTCCGCCCTCTTCTTGAACACGTTCCATGAGGAACGTCGCGTCCTCGCTCGCGCCGAAGTCGGCGGTCGGGAGGACCTCCGTGACGCCGTCCACTCCGCGCGCGACCGACGCGACGTGGTCGACGAGCGCGGGGTCGCTGTCCGCCCGCGGCGACTCGCTGACGACGTCGAACTCGAGGTCGCAGCCGTGCGACTCTGCGGCGCCCCGAAACGCTCGCTCCAGCCGGGTTTTCATGAACTCCTTCAGCGCGGTCGTCTCGCCGCGGGCCTCCGCCTCCACGCGGGCGTGATCGGCGATCACGTTGCTCGCGCTGCCGGCCTCCGCGTAGCCGACGTTCACGCGCGTCATCCCGTCGCTGTGTCTGGGGATGGCGTACGCGTTCGAGATCGCCGTCCCGAGCGCCTGCATCGCGTTCTCGCCCGCCTCGGGCGCTTTCCCCGCGTGGGCCGAAACGCCCTCGAAGGACGCGTCGATGTGCGCCATCGCGAGCGGGCGTTCGATCCCGCCGACGACCCGCCCGGTCGGGTGGTCTAACCCGACGTGGACCGCGAACAGGTAGTCGAGTCCGTCGGCGAATCGGCTCTCCGCCATCGGGTATCCGCCGCCGCTGATCTCCTCGGCCGGCTGGAAGAAGACGACGAACCGGCCGGCGAAGTCGCTCTCCTCGACCGCCTCGAGGACCGCTAACCCCCACGTCATGTGCGCGTCGTGGCCGCAGGCGTGCATCGCCCCGTCCGTGTCGGACCTGAACCCCTCGCGGGCGGGGACGTGGTCCGCTTCCGTCGACTCCTCGATGAACAGCCCGTCGATGTCGACGCGGAGCCCGACGGCCGGCCCGTCGCCGCGATCGAGCACGGCGACACAGCCCGTCACGCCGCCCTCGGTCCGATCGAGCACGTCCTCGCGGGCGCCCCGTTCGCGGGCGCGCTCGACCCACGGCCGGTGAGCGTCGTCGTCGAGCACCGCCATTCGGTCGCCCGGGTCGTACGCCTCTCTGCCGACGGCGAGTTCGTCGACGCCGATGGCCTCAATCTCCTCGACGAGCCGGTGGGTCGTGTAGAACTCTCGCCACCCGGGCTCCGGGTGTTCGTGGAACCCGCGGCGCAGTTCGACGAGTCGCTCGGCGACGGGTCGTGTCATGCGTACCCGTGGCCCCCGGACGGACTTAAGCGTACACGATGTTCGTGTATTCCGACTACAAAAAAGGTAAGTAGCGGAGCGGTGAACGCCCAGCTATCTCCGCCAGACGGCGGCGTGTCCACACATGAGCGACCAGCCCGATATCGTCGTCCTCCGCGAGGGGACCGAAGGCCTGTCGATGGAATCGTACGCCGAGACGCTTCGTGAACGGCTGCCGGACCACGAAGTGGCCCTCGCGCGGACCCCCGCCGCCGAGCGCGAACTCGTCCCGCGGGCCCGCGTCGTCACCGGAATCACGATCGCGGAGGACCGCATCGCCGACGCCGAACGGCTTGAGCTGTTCGCGTGCACCTTCGCCGGAACAGACCACGTCCCGGTGGAGACGCTCGCCGACCACGGCGTCGCCGTCACCAACGCCGGCGGCATCCACGCGCCGGGGATCGCCGAACAGACGATCGGCAACATGCTCGTCTTCGCTCGGCGGCTCCACGAGGGATGGCGGCGCAAATCGAACGCGGAGTGGCGTCACTTCCAATCGTTCGAACTCGCGGGGAGCACGGTCACCGTCATCGGGCTCGGCTCCATCGGCCAGCACGTCGTCGAGCGGCTCGACGGGTTCGACGTGGAGACGATCGGCGTTCGCTACACGCCTTCGAAAGGCGGGCCGACCGACGAGGTGGTCGGCTTCGAGACTGACGCGATTCACGACGCGCTCGCTCGGAGCGACTACGTCGTCGTCGCGTGCCCGCTCAACGACCTCACGCGGGGGCTGATCGGCGAGGCGGAGCTGGCGACGCTGCCGCCACACGCCGTCCTCGTCAACGCGGCCCGCGGCGGCATCGTCGACACCGACGCGCTGGTCTCGTCGCTGCGGTCCAGCGGCATCCGGGGAGCCGCCCTCGACGTGACCGACCCCGAACCGCTCCCGTCCGATCACCCGCTCTGGGAGCTGGAGAACTGCCTCATCACGCCGCACACGGGCGGACACACGCCGAAACACTGGGACCGACTCGCCGACATCGTGGCGGACAACGTCGCCGCGCTCGACGACGACCGAGACGCAGGGGCGCTCCGAAACCTCGTTCGCGCGCCGGCGGACGCCGACACGTAGCGAGACGGGTCCGACCCTCGACGGGGCCACCGTCCGGGCTACGCCGGGGTCGTCGTGCGAGCTACGCCGTGAACAGCTCGCGCGGGAAGTCCGCGAGCGTCTCCGCGCCGGCCGACGTGACGCGGAACGTCTCGCTGAGTTCGACGCCGAAGTCGTCTTCCCAGAGCCCGGGGATCATGTGGAACGTCATCCCCTCCTCGAGAACCGTCTCGTCGCCGGGGCGGATGCTCGCGGTGTGCTCGCCCCAGTCCGGGGGGTAGCCGAGTCCCATCGAGTAGCCGATGCGGTCCTCCTTCTCGACGCCGTACTGCGCTATCGTCTCGCGCCACGCCCGCTCGACCGCCTCGCAGGTGACGCCGGGTTCGACCGCGTCGAGGGCGGCCTCGATCCCCTCGGTGACGATCTCGGTGGTTCGCTCGATGGCCTCGGGCGGGTCGCCGACGAACGCCGTCCGCGCGAGCGGCGAGTGGTAGCGGTGTCGACAGCCCGACAGCTCGATGAGCACGGGGTCGCCCTCCTCGAACTCGCGGTCGGTCCATGTGAGGTGCGGCGTCCCGGTGTGATCGCCCGAGGGCATGAGCGGGACGATGGCGGGGTAGTCGCCGCCGTACTCGTCGGTGCCGCGGATCAGGCGGTCGTAGATCTCGGCGGCGACCTCGTACTCGGGGACCCCCGCCTCGATGGCGTCGATCCCGGCCTGCATCGCCTTCTCCGAGATCCGCGCCGCCTCTTCCATGTACGCGATCTCCCGGTCGGACTTCCGCACGCGGAGCCAGTTGACGAGCAGCGTCGCGTCGGTGAACTCGGCGTCGGGGAGGTTCGATTGGAGGCGAGTGTACGACTTCGCCGTGAAGTAGGAGGCGTCCATCTCGAGGCCGATCCGTCCGTCGTCGACCTCGAGATCCGCCAACACGGCGGCGACGAAATCCATCGGGTGGAGGTCGCGTGGCGACTGGACGTGGTCGTCGCTGTACGCCCGCATGTTCGGCTCGGAGAGCCACGTCGTCGCCCGCGCTCCGTTTTTGTCCATGTCGCGGCCGACCCAGACGGGTTCGGGGTGGTCCCGAGTGACGACGACCGCCTGATGGACGTAAAACGACCAGCCGTCGTAGCCGGCGAGGTAGT
>CAZNOA010000172.1:0-3766 GCA_964574565.1 uncultured Halobellus sp.
CGCCGCTCACGCCCCACTCGAACGCGACCTCGGCCGACGAGGCGCCGTCCAGCGCGTCGAGTCTCCCTTCGAGCGTCGCGCTCGACTCGTCGACGGCCGAGCCGCCGGTCGTCGACACGTCGATGGTGACCGTCACCTCGTCGGTCGTGAACGCGAGCGTGACCCCTGCGTCCGCATCGCTGTCGGTCTCCGCGACGGCGCGGAACTCGTAGTCGGTCCCCCCCGAGAGGGCCGTCACTGACTCGTCGTAGGCCCCCGTCTCGGCCAGTGTCCGCTCCGCCGTCCTCGACCACTCCTCCGCGTCTCGGCGGCGGTACTCGAACGCGACCGTCGCTTCGCCGCCGGCCGGGAGTTCGTCGAGCGATCCCTCGAGGGTGGCGCTCGACTCGCCTATGGCCGAGCTACCTGTCGTCGAGACGGTGAGGGCCGCCGTCTCCTCGTCGTCTCCGTCGTCACCGTCGTCTCCGTCTTCCTCGTTTTCGTCGATGGCGGCCTTGACGTCGAGCAGGCCGGCCCCCTGTTGCTGCTCGGAGAGACCGATGTCCTCGGCGGACTCGCGGAGCCGCGCTCGCGCCTCCGTGCTTGTGTAGCCGTCGGCCATCAGCTGACCGGCCGCCCCGGAGACGTGCGGGCACGCCATCGAAGTGCCGGACTTGTACCCGTACGACCCCGGAACGGTCGAGTAGACGTACGAGCCGGGGGCTGCGAGGTCGATTTCGGGGCCGTACGAGGAGTACGAGGCCAGGCTGTCGGCGCTCGTGGTCGCGCTGACCGCCACGACGCTGTCGTAGGCGGCCGGATACCGGACGCAGTCGGAACAGCCGTCGTTGCCGGCGGCCGCGACGAGCAGGACGCCGCGGTCCGCGGCGTACCGGCAGGCGTCTCGCAGCGTCGAGTAACTGCTCGTCGCGCCCAAGCTCATGCTCCCGACGTCGTATCCCTGATCGGCGACCCACCGGATCCCCTCCGAGACGCCCGAGACGGTCGCGTACGCGTCCGCGTCGAACACCTTGACCGCGTGGAGCGTGGCGGCCGGTCCGACTCCCACGACGCCGACCTCGTTATCGACCGCACTCGCGATACCCGCACAGTGCGTGCCGTGTCCCTCGTCGTCGTCCCACGGCTCTTCGCAGTCCGAACACGCGACGACCGCGTACCCCTCGCCGAGGTTCGCCGCGAGGTCCTCGTGGTCGGAGTCGATCCCGGAGTCGATGACCGCGATGTCGCTTCCGGCGGCCGTCTTGCCGGCGGCGTGGGCCCGGTCCGCGCCGACGCGATCGATGCCCCACGGAAGCGTCTGCCCGAGCGGTGGGACCTCGCCGTCGGGTTCGATGTACCGGACGTCGGGACGCCGCGCGAGCGCCTCGATCGCCTCCGGCGGGAACCGCCCCGCGACCGCTTGGCCGATGTCGGCGAAGTCGAGGACGCGGCTCACCGAGTCCGCGCGCGACTCCGCGGCGCGCCGGGCGGCTCGCGACCCCGTCCCGATCACGACCGCCTCCGGACGGGCGCCGGGCGAGCCGGCCGCCTCTCCGGTCAGTACCCCCGCGCCCGCGAACGCCCCGGTGGCGACCAACACCGATCGCCGGCTCGCGCCCGTGACCGACGTCGACTCGTCGCCTTCGGGGCTCCGCTCGGGCTCCCGTGGCGCCGTCTCGGCGTTCCCGTCGTCCGCGTCGAACGCCGGCTGTTCAGCGTTCGCCACCGCGGACGACGCCGTCGCTATGCGACCTGCGCTGTGGTCCAGCTCGTGTGCCATTGCGACCGTTATTGCTCTCTTAACCGGCTTAAGCACTCGTATGAATACCACCGCAGACAACCGAGAACAAAAGAACTACACGAGTACTGACACACGTGTCCGCGGTCGTCGTCCCCGACGCCACGCGCGAAGACGGCCTCGCGTCACGGACGCTCGACCCGCGTATTCGCCGCACGGAGCGCCTAGCGGACCCGGCCACGGCAAGTGGCCGTCATTCGCGTCTCGTCGGCGTCGGGAAGGCAGCGGGTGCCGGTTCACGGCTTCGGCTCCGGTCCGGGAGCGCGTCGGGCGATACTCGTCGTTCGGACCGCAGTCGGCGACCGGACCGTCCGTTCGTCCCGGAGCGAACGTCCGGCGGACAGGCCGCTCGGTCACGCGCTCGGTCGCGCTCAGTTACGAGCGTCGTAACTCGCACCCGAGACCGAACAGGCTCAGACTGTTTCATGACACTCTCCTAATACTAGTATTCGTCGCCCCCGTGCGTCGAACTGAGTGTCCCGGAATCGACCGGACCGACGCGTTCGCGCGTCGGCGGTCGGCTTCGACGCCGGCGATCCCGGGCGCTACAGCACACGACCATGAGACGACGCACGTTCCTGCTCGGCGTCGGGAGTACAGCAATCGGCGTAGGCACGCTCGTCGGGTCGGGCGCGTTCAGCTCGGCGACGATGGAGCGGGAGGCCAAGATAAACGTGGTCGACGACTCCGCGGGTGTCCTCTCGCTGATCGATACCACGGAGAGCGACGTCGTCCACCAGACCGAGGGCGGCGAGCTGGCGATCGATTTCAATCAGAACGGTGCCGGCGGCGTCAACGTCAACGCAGAGTACCAGATCGGCGAGATCGTCGACGCGGAGCTCTCCTCGGACGAGGTCCTCGACGACGGCAGTCCGCAAACCAGCCCCGCGTTCGAGATTCACAACCGGGATACGGTAGCGCACGAGCTCGAGGTGGAGTACGAGTTCGAGGACGGCGCGGGCGACTCGATGCTCTACGTCCAACTCGAGAACGCCGACGGCGAGATCGGAGAGATCTGGTGGAGGGGGTCGGGCGACAACGACCTGTCCGCCGCGGTCGACGTCGACCCCGGCGAGACCGTCGGCGTCAGCATCTACATTCAGACGTTCGACGGCGACCCCGACGACGCCCTCTCGGGGTCGATGTCGGGGTCGGCGTGAGGCGATCGCGGCGGACCATTATTTAAGATCGAACCGCGCGACGACGCGGTGAGGCTCCGTGAGCGGGCGAGACCGAAGCCGGAGCGTCGACGCCACGCGTTTAACATCGCGTGACCGGTTGCGCTCGGAACGGAGAGACGCGCCCACCGACTGATCACGCCCCACGATTCACGCGTTTAAAAAAAGGAGTCCGAGGGGGAGAGAGAGCGTCAGTCGTCCGGACACTCGTCTTGATGACTGACGGACTCGAAGTCGTCGTCGTTGTTGACGTAGTCGAACTTCGGACCGCACTCGCCGTTCGGACAGGGCCGACTCGGCGACGGGTCGCCGCCCGGCTGCCACTCGACGAACTCTCCGTCTCCGACGCCAGCCGGCGATGCACCGGGATCGACCCACCACATCTGAGCGGCACCGAAGATGACGACGGTTTCGAGACCATCGACGTTGGTCCACGATACCGTGAGTGGTTCACCGTCCTCATCTCTGCTCTCAACAGTCGGCGAAACGCTGTCGGCATCGAGGTTCGAGCCACAGAACGCGACGAAACTGATCGCGCGTCGGGGGTCGACGTCGCCGTTGGCCGGCGGCAGCTCGCCGTTTATCTGCGGACAGTCGATCTCGTCGTCCGGGTCGACGTCGGCGTTGATCGTCACCTCGTCGTCTTTCAGTAGGGTATCACCCTCCGAGAGGTTCTTGGTGTACGTCCGAATGCCGACACAGAACGCCTGACCGACGTCTAACCCGACGGACTGTTCGACGCCGCGAATCGACCGTTGATTTCCGTCGTCGTCGATCACGTAGAAGTCGATCACCGGCACGCTCGTCTCGT
>CAZNOA010000173.1:0-3762 GCA_964574565.1 uncultured Halobellus sp.
TCGGACGTGTCGGACACGTCGGGGGTACGGGGGTCGTCGTCCTCGAACACCTCGAACGACCCGGCCGCGATGCCGTCGACCTCGATCGAGCCGCTGGTGGTCGGTTCGATCATGACGTCGACGGTCTCGGTTCGGTTGGGGCCGACCGTCACCCGCTCTTCGGCGAGGGGTTCGCCGTCGAGGGTCACGGTGAAGGTCCCGTCGTCCGGTCGGTCGCCGCTGTTCTGAAGCGTCACCCGGACGGGAGCCTCGGAGCCGGCGGCGACGGAGTCCCACGGAACGGTGGCGTCGATCACCTCCACGTCGCCCGGTTCGAGCGCGACGATGGCGACGGGCGTCGCCTCGGGAAGGGTCGCGCTGTGCGTCTCACCGTCGATATCGTGAGAGACGCCGTCGGCGGTCCAGGATCCGTTCGCGTATCGCAATACTGCGACGTCTTCGGACGTGAGTCCCTCGGGGAAGGCCGCTTGGTCGAGTTCGAACCGCAAGGTCGCCGCCCGGGTGGCGTTCGCGTCGATGTCCGTGCTGAGATCGACGTATCCGAACGGAGTTCCGTACGGCACCGCGTCGCGGTCACCGGGGCCGGCAGCCGCTCGGCCGATGGTCGCATCGAGCGTCTCCCGGTCGTCGTCTGCTTCGAGCGTGAACGACGACAGCGAGACGGCTGGCTGCGTGTCACCCGGTCCGGCGAGGTCGACTGAGAACTCGTGGGTCCCGTCGCTGATCCCCTCGACGCTCACCGCGACCCCGTCGTCCGATTCCGAACGGACGACCGTCGACGCTTCGGAGTCTGCCGCACCCGAGCCGGTCGAGCCCGCGGAGCCGGTTCCGCCACCGCCGCCAGATCCGCCGGAACCGTCCGAATCGCTTTCCTCTTCGACAGTCACGACCCCCACCGTCTGGCCGTCAACCGTGACGGTGAACTCGCCCGGCGATTCGTAGCTGTGCGTGATGGTCGTCACCGACCCGTTCGCGGGGACGTCGACCGTCTGGTCGCGAGTCGTCCCGTCCCCGAGATCGATCTCGAGGGACCGCTGCCCGGTCGCCTCGCCGTCGTTAGTCAGCTCGATACTGAGTCGGACGGAGTCGGAGACCCCGACCGATTCGGAGTCGAGCGACGACTCTCCGAGCGAGACGTCGGCCGGTTCGAGCACGCGAACCGTTCCGGCGGACGCGCCGTTGATCCCGAGCGCGTACTCGCCGGTTCGATCGAACGTCCGGTCGAACGAGACCGTCTCGGTGCCGCCAGGGCCGACGGTCTCGTCGCTGTCGTCGACCGTGTCGCCGTCGACCTGGAACTGGGCGGTGAAGTTCCCCGCCACCTCGCCGGCGTTGTCGAGTTGGGCGCTCACCGTTACCGACTCACCCGTGACTATCTCCTCGTCGGAAAGCTGCGGATCGCCCATCGAGATGTCCGCGGGTTCGAGGACCCGAATGCTGCCTGCAGACGCGCCGTTGACCCGCAAGCCGACAGTTCCGGGCGTCGTGAACGACTCGGTGAACGTGACGGTGTCCGTTTCGCCGGGACCGAGCTCGACCACCTCGCTGCCGATGCCGCTCCCGTCAGCCCGATCCACCGTGACGGTGATACTCCCCGACGCGTCGCCGTCGTTCGCCACGTCGACGGTCACGGTGATCGACTCGCCGGCTTCGATCTCGTCGTCCGAAACCGACACACCGGCCACGCTGACGTCCGGCGATGCCGGCTCCGTGACTTCGAGGACCCCTGCGGACTCGCCGTTGACGCTGAGGTCGTAGGTGTCTGGCTCGTCGAACGACTCGGTGAAGGTGACGGTCTCGGTTTCGCCGCCGTCAACCGTGACAGACTCGGTGTTTATCGTGGTATCGCCCGCTCGGAGCTCGGCGTCAACCGTCCCCTCGACGTCCCCGTCGTTTTCGAAGACCGCGCTCACTTCGACCGTCTCACCGGTGACGACCGCCGGTTTCGAGAGGTTCGCGCTCACGACCGAGACCGATTCGGGTTCGAGCACCTCGATCGTCCGAAGGCGTTCGCCATTGCCGCGGAGTTCGTACGTGCCGCCCGTCTCGAGCGTCTCGGAGAACTCGACCGTCTCAGTCTCGTCCGGATCGATGTCGACCGTTTCTCTGCGAATTTCGCTCCCGTCGTCGCCCTCGAGCGCGACTGAGAGCGTTCCCGCCGCGTCGCCGTCGTTTCTGGCCTCGACGGAGACGTCCACCGACTCACCGACTTCGACCTCGTCGTCCGAAACCGTGACGTCAGTCACCTCGACGTCCGGGGCCGGCTCCACAACCTCGAGTTCTCCCGCGGACTCGCCGTTGACCGCGACCGAATACGTCCCCGAGGCTTCAGGCGTGTGGGTGAGCGTCGTCGTGCGGGTTTCTCCGGGAGGGACACTAACCTCCTCTGTATCGACGACGCCCGCCTCACCGACCTCGAGATTGCCGGTAAACGTCCCCTGAGCGTCGCCGTCATTCGCGACCTCGACGGTTACCTCGAGCGGCTCGCCGATCTCGATCTCGTCGTCGGATAGCGTGATTTCACGTATCTGGATGTCCGGTGAAGCCGGCGGCTCCACGGAGAGGGTTCCGACGGCCGTCTCGGAGAACTGGACTTCGTACTCTCCGGGATCGCTAAACGAGCTGCTCAGGGTGACCGTCTCTGAGTCACCCCCCGCAAGCGGGACCTCTTGGCTGTCGACGACCGCTTCGTTGGCACGGAACTCGGCGTCGAAGGTCCCGTCCTCGTCGCCGACGTTCGCCACGTCGGCGGACAGCACTGCCGTGTCATCGACCTCGATCGTCTCCTCGTCCAACTGGGCGTCGGACACCTCGAACGCGGCTGGCTCGTCGGCGTCCGAGACGGTCAGATCTCCTGCGGACTCGCCGCTCACCGCGACCGGGAACGTTCCCGTCTCCTCGAACGTCTCGGTGAACCGGACGGTCTCGGTCTCACCCGGAGCCACCTCCACGTCTTCGGAGTCGTCGACATCGGAGTGGACTTCGAGTTCGGCGGTAAATGTTCCCGTTGCGTCACCGTCATTCGTGAGTTCGGCAGTCACGTCGACGGACTCTCCCACGGTAATTTCCTCGGTCGAAAGCGCAGCGTCGTCGACCGTGATGTCCGCGGTTTGGGGCTCCTCGACCGTGAGCTCTCCCGCGAATTCGCCGTCGACACTGATATCGTAGTCGTCCGCCTCGTCGAACCGCTCCGTGAACTCGACCTGCGTCGAATCGCCGGCGTCGAGAGACACCGTCGTCTCGCCGCGGTCCTCTCCGTTAGCCTGCAATACCACCGTGTACTCCCCCGACTCATTGCCGACGTTCTCGACCGTGGCGGTGACGTCGACCGACTCCCCTTCGGTGATCGAGCTCTCGGAGATGTCGGGGTCACTCACTACGAACTCGGCGTCGGTGTCCGCAGCCGCGGTGCCGCCGAGAACCGCTGCGCCGAGGATCGCTCCCGATACAAGCGCCACTAAGGAGATCCAGAAAACGACAGTCTTGCGATTGGACACAGCCACATAATAAGTTCAATTGTCATTGTAATGCAGATAGAATACGAGTTAAGCCGGTGTTATGTACGTCAGTGTGGAGCTGATTGAAACGCGGCCCGAAGACGGGCCCGAAAGTAGGATGATCGCGTGGGAGACAGGGCAGTCGGGAGGCGGCAGCTGTGATGCTCCCCTGAGATTCTTAGAATAATAATCCTCTTATCGACCGGCCGTCACAGCCCGTGTATGCCCAAGATCAGCGTCGAGATCCCCGCCGAGCTGCTCGACG
>CAZNOA010000174.1:0-3743 GCA_964574565.1 uncultured Halobellus sp.
CTCGACCCCGAACTGATCGGGGAGGTGTTAGACGTGATGCACGACCTCGTCGAGGCCGGGATGACGATGCTCGTCGTCACCCACGAGATGAGCTTCGCCCGCGAGGTCGCCGACGAGATCGTCTTCCTCGACGAGGGGCGCGTCGTCGAGCGAGGGCCGCCCGAACAGCTGTTCGAGAACCCGACGGCGGAGCGGACCGGCCGCTTCCTCGACCGAATCGCGAGCCACGACTGATGGCGGGCGCGACCAGACCCGCGGCGGTCCGGCGGCGCGCGGCCGACGCCGACCTCTCGGCCGGGCGGCTCCTGCTGGTGGCCGCCGGAGCGCTGTTCTGGGGCTGGCTCGTCGCGAGCTGGGTGAACCGCTGGCTCGACGGCGTCGTCGTGCCCGTCGGCGAACCGTTCGTACAGCCGACGACCGTCGAGGCGGTGTTGGCGACGCTCCCCGGCCTCGCCGCGTACGCGGAGCCGATCGGATTCGCCGTGGGTATCTCTCCGGAGGTCGCCCGCGGCGCGTGGCTCACGATCGTCATCACGGCGGTGAGCCTCTTCATCGGCTTCTTCATCGCCGTGCCGCTGGCGGTCGCGCGGGTGTACGGTCGCTACACGGCGTATCTCTCTCTCGCCTACACCGAGTTGCTTCGCGGAACCCCGCTTCTGGCACAGCTGTTCGTGCTCCACTTCGGACTGAACCTCGGCGCGTACGTCCCCGGGGCGCTTTCGGGCGTGTTTCCGCGAAACGTCGTCTGGGTCGCCATTCTCGGGTTCACCCTCAACGGGGCGGCGTACCAGGCGGAGTACATTCGCGGGGCGCTCGAGAGCGTCGAGGAGGGACAGATCACGGCCGGTCGCGCGATCGGTCTCTCGAAGGTAGAGACCATCTACTACGTGGTGTTGCCGCAGGGGCTCCGCTACGCGATCCCGTCGTGGACGAACGAGTTCGTCTACCTGATCAAGTACTCGTCGCTGGCGGCGTTCATCACGGTCCCGGAGCTGTACTACCGAGCCGACCAGATCGCGGCCTCGACGTTCCGGTACACGCTCATCTTCGCGGTGACCGGGCTCACGTATCTCGCCTTAGTGCTCACCGCGTCGAAGCTGATGGAAGCGGTCGAGGTGCAGGTCGCGATCCCCGGGCTCGGCGCGGAACGAGGTCGGTAGCGACCCGGCCGCGAGCGGGGCCGACTCACCCCGAGAGATCGGTGACGACCTCGACGCCGCGGACGCCGTACTCCCCCATCGCGGCCAGCCGATCCGACACCGCCGAGAGCGGGAGTTCTCGGCTGACGAGCGCGCCGGGATCGATCGCCGTCGCCTCGACGAGCGCGAACAGGTCGTCGTAACTCGTCGGCGGCATCCCTCGCGCGCCCAGGAACGACACCTCCCAGCGGGTCATCCAGTCGGTCGGCAGCGACACCTCGCCTCGCTCCGACTCGGTGGTCAGCCCGACCTGTACGTGGGTTCCTTTGGGACGGACCGATCGGACGGAGTTGCGGCAGGTCTCCGCGATCCCGAGCGCGTCGACGGAGACGTCGACGCCACCGCCGGTGAGGCTCCGGAGGCGGCCGGGAACCGACCCTTCACCGCCGATTTCGGTGGGGTTCACGGCGATATCCGCGCCGAAGTCGGCCGCCAGATCGAGCGCGGTCTCATCGACGTCGACGGCGACGACGCGAGCACCGAGGGCCGCCCCGATCTGGACCGCCGAGAGCCCGACCCCGCCGCAGCCGTGCACGGCGAGCGAATCGCCGCCCGAGAGGGCGGCGCGCTCAGCCAGCGCGTGGTACGCGGTCATGTAGCGGCACCCGAGCGCCGCGGCCGCGGTCGCGTCGAGCCAGTCGGGTCGCTCGACGAGGTTGTAGTCCGCGTCGGGGACCGCGACCCGCTCGGCGAACGCGCCCGGCGCGTCCGGCTCGAAGCCGAGCGCGCGGCCGTCGGCACAGACGTTGCCGGCGCCGCGGCGGCAGTACGGACAGGTCCCGTCACCGAGCGAGAAGGGAACCACGACGCGGTCGCCGGGTGCGAACCGCTCGACGTTGGCGCCGACCGAAACGACCTCGCCCGCTGGTTCGTGTCCGAGGACCTGTCCGCGCGGGACCCGGTCGTCGGCCCACTCGCCGTGTCCCATCCACGCGTGCCAGTCGCTCCGGCAGACGCCGCAGGCGTCGACGCGAACCACGGCGTCGTCCGGGCCGGCGTCCGGCCCAGGAACGTCGCGGATCGCCAGCGGTTCGCCGTAGTCGCGAAGGATCGCGGCGCGCATACCCACTCCGACGAACGGAGGGTGATAAAAGGATCTCTTGTCGGCGACCGATCGATAGCTCCGCCGAGCCCGGTTTCGGGCGTCAGACACGTGATCCGTTGGTGATACGACCGTTCACAAACCACCGAACAGCCGCGCTCACGCCGTCTTCGATCTCACGTTTCAGTCGAAAATTCGTTGTTTACAGGCCTCTATAGACTAAATAACGACCCACCGCAGAAGTGATAATCAGACAAGGTTTATCTGTCTTCGATATGAGATTATAACTGTGTATCAGCCGATGGAGCGTCGACCGGGAGTCTCGTATCGACGGCCGGGCGGCGACCCGGACCGGTTCGCCGTCGAAGCGGCCGACGAGCCGCGGCTGAGCGTCGATGAGTTCCCGCGAACCGGCTGGCTACAGGTCGTCGCCGAGCCGGATCGCAACCGGTTACGAGCGGCCTGCACGGGCGATAGCGTCGACGTCACGTACCGCCTCACGGTCAACGAGGAGCCGATCTGGGTCCACGAGCGAGGGGCGAGAACGGAGGGCGGTGACATCGTCGGCTACCTCTTTCCGGCGGGAGAGCGCGTCGAGCGACGGCAGCGGCTCGAACAGCAGCGCGAGCGACTCGACGAGTTCGCGAGCGTCGTCTCTCACGACCTCCGGAACCCACTTTCCGTCGCCGTCGGCAACATCGAGTTGGCTCGCAACTTCGAGGGCGCCGCGGCCGACGACCGGCTGGACCGAGCCCACGACGCGCTCGATTACATGAACGACCTCATCTCCGATCTGCTCGCGCTCGCTCGTGAGGGGCAGTCGGTCGAGGAGACCACGGCCGCGGAGCTCGACGCCGTCGTCGAGCGCGCGTGGCGGACCGTCGGCGACGCGTCGCGGGCGGCGCTTATCGTCGACGACCCGCTGCCGACCGTCGACTGCGACCGGTGCCGCCTCCGGCAGGCGATCGAGAACCTCTTTCGGAACGCGATCGAACACGGGGCGGACGACACGGACGCCGTCCCGTCCGACTCGGACGCAGTGCCGTCAGGCGACTCCCGTTCGACGGGGGTCGCCGACGACATCGCTCCCGGAACCTTCTCCGTCGAGACCGACCCCGAGACGAGTCGAGGCGACGAAACGGGCCGGCGGGAGACGCCGGACCGAGAGCGGACGGACGGCGAGCCGTCGGTCCGTATCTTCGTCGGCCCGCTCACCGACGGGTTCTACGTCGCAGACGACGGCCCCGGGATCGACCCGGACGAGCGCGAGCGCGTCTTCGAGCCGGGTCACACGACCGACGACGACGGAACGGGGTTCGGGCTCGCGATCGTCGAGCGGATCGCCGAGGCGCACGGGTGGGAGGTGTCGGTGACGGAGAGTCGAACCGGGGGGGCACGCTTCGAGTTCAGTGGCGTCGACGCGGAAGTCCCGGAAGACGCCGTCGCGGCGGACTCCCGCCTGAGCGACTCCACGAGCGACTGAGCGGGGCGAAGCCGGGCGA
>CAZNOA010000175.1:0-3702 GCA_964574565.1 uncultured Halobellus sp.
CAAGTCGATCTACAGTCGACTGCTCTACCAGGCTGAGCTAAGGGCGGTTACCGTAATCTACCCGCTGGATCCGACTTAAGAGTTCCCTTTCAGTAGAGCTGTGGGCCCGCGTACCGTGGCGCGAATCGCCCGCCCGGAGCACGCCGACCGTCACCTCCGCCCGCAGCGATAGGCGAATCGCCGACGACTGCGCGCGGTTTTTAAGTCGCTCGCGGCGGGAGCGAGAGGTATGCCCGACGGCGACGACAGACAGGCGACGTTCGGATCGGACGGGAGCCTGGAGACCGACACGACGCCGGACGCGACCGGCGAAAACGACTTCGGCGAGCCGAAAGAGCCGAACGAGACTGACGGCGGATACAGCCGATACGTCGTCTCCAGCCTCCTCCAGAAGGCCGTTCGCCGCTCCGACGAGGAGGTCGCCGCGTGGGCCGCGTGGGAGTTGGCCCGCTCGGGGTACGCCTGGAACCTCTGGGACCGGCTGCACCTCTACGTCGTCGAGGACCTCCGCGCCGGCAGCGACGTCGCGCTCACGATCGAACGATACGAGGAACTCGCCACGGAACGCTGGGAGCCCGCCGAGTGGAAGGGGCGGCTGTGCGCGATCCACGCCGCCCTGGCGGCCGCGCGTGCCCGGTCGACGCGCGAGGCGTCCAATGCCGACGCGTACTTCTCGGCCGTCGCCGAGCGCCGCGCCGCGGCTCACGAGCGCGGCGAAGACCCCGCTCACGACTTCCCCGTCGGCGACCTCGACCCCGGCGGCGAGTTCGACGCGGTGTTCGACGGCCACACCGGCGAGGGGTCGCGGCTCGGACGCGGCACGCGATTTTTCAAGACGCACGGCGCACGGGTCGGTCCGACGGGCGAAGACGAGCAGAGCGCCCGCTGGCAGCGGCTCGCGATGCTGCTCGACGAGGACCGCGACTACACCGAGGCGGAGCTCGACCGCGCCGTCGAACCGGTGGACCCCGGCGACCCGTGGGGGAACGGCGACGACGCCGCGGACGAACCCGGCGAGCGCGAACCGACGGGCGATCCGGGACGAACCGAAACCGAGCACATCGATAGCGACGAGGAAGAGGCGGAGTCCCGCGGGGACTCCGGTTCGGACGACCGACACGGTTCGCTGTCGGACTTCTCGGAGTAGCGCGTTGCCGTCGGGTTCCGCTACGGCCGGCCGGCTCGCGTTCTCGATACCCACGCGACCGACAGCGACAGCCCGACCGCGACGACCGCGGTCACCGCGCCGAACCCGGGGGCCTGCCCGTCGGTTCTCGCCCGGTCATCGGCGTCTGACGTCTCGGTCGGCTCCGGCTCCGGCGGCGCCGCCTCGATGGCCGCACCGACCGCCGCCGGGGCGTCCACCACTCCGTGGCCGTGACGCTCGTCCGGCTCCGTCGCGCTCTCGGGGTGGACCGCGGTGTCGATGACGGCGGCCTGAAGCGCCGAGTCGGTGACGCGCCCGTCGGTCCCGGCGACCGCCAGCGCCGCGATTCCGCTCACGTGCGGAGCCGCCATACTGGTCCCCTGCTGACGGATGTATCCGTCCGTCGTCCCCGCCGCCGCGCTGATGACGCCGACGCCCGGACCGGTCACGTCCGGGACGACGTAGTGGTCCGGCCAGTCGTCCGGGTACGTTTCGTACGCGGCGGTCGCGTTGATCGGCTGGCCGCTGGAGAACGTCGCGACCTCCCGGGTCCCGTCAACGGCGCCGACGGAGAGCGAATCGTACACGTTACCGGGGGCAGAAGAGGTGTTTTCCCCCTCGTTACCGGCGGCCGCAACGACGATCGCACCGGTTGCCCGCGCGTTCCGTACGGGCGCGATGAAGCCGCGGAACGTCCCGCTGGCACCGAGGCTCATCTGGAGCACGTCCGCGTCGCTCCGAGTGGTCCCGTACTCCATCGCCGCGACCACGCCCGCGAACGTCGCCGTGGTGTCCTCGCCGAACGTGTTCAGCGCGTGCAGCTCCGCCTCGGGAGCGACGCCGATGTGGGTTCCCGAAGCGTTCCCCCCAGCGACCGTCCCGGCGACGTGAGTCCCGTGACCCTCGGGATCCGTCGCGTCGGCGAGGTCGTCGCTGACGACGGTCCCGTTCTCGTCGAACGAGGCCCAACCGGCGAGTTCGATGTCCTGGTGTGCGGGGTCGGCGCCGGTGTCGATGACGGCCACGGTCGCGCCGGCGCCCCGCGTGCCGAACCGGTCCCAGGCGGTCGGCGCGTCGACGAGTCGCAGCCCGGCGGTGTACGACCCCGACGGCTCGGCCTCCACCTGTGTGGCGGTCGGTTCGGAGAATGCGGCGTCTGTGCCCTCCGACGCGGGGGCGCTCGCGTCAGGAGGCTCTGATCCTGATCCGACCGTGTTCGCCGCGCCGAGCGTCTCAATCTCGACGTTTTCGTGGATTCCGGTGACGTTCGCGACCGACAGCAGCTCTGCGCGGTCGACTGCGTCTGCGTCGACCGTGACTAACATCGCGTTCGCCAGCCAGAACTCGCGCTCGACGGCGACGTCCGGGTGGGACGCGGCGAACGTTTCGAACGCCTCCTGCTTGTCCGCGGCGTGCTCGCGGAGGTCCGAGACGGCTGCAGAGCCGTCGCCGTCCGGCTCACCGAGCTCGTCGGGAGCGGCGACCGCTGTGAATCGGACGATCACCTCCGTGGTTCCGTTCGCGTCGCCGAGCGGGTCCTGCGAGGCGGCCGAGAACTCGTCGTCGCTGCCGTGTTCGACGCCGGCGACGACGCCCGGCGCGACCGAGAGGGCAAACGCGAGCGCCGCGACGGCGACGAGGAGAACGGTGAACGACCGAACGAACGGGATCGGATCGTCGGTTTCGGATGACTCCGAAACCGGGTCGACGGCCATACGACTACCAGCGGTAGCGAGTGCAAATAGCTTCGGCTCGGCGGCCGCGATTGCCGCGGGCGTCATTCGCCGGCTCCGCCAACCCTTATGAGTCCGACCGTGTTAGAGAATATATGGCAACCATAGCGATCGTCGGCGGCGGACCGGCCGGGCTCAGCGCGGGACTGTTCGCCGGCAAAAACGGACTCGACACCGTGCTTTTCGACACGGACGAGACGTGGATGCACAAGGCGCACCTCTTCAACTATCTCGGCGTCGGCTCCGTGGGCGGCAGCGAGTTCATCGCGACCGCCCGCCAGCAGGTCGACGACTTCGGCGTCGACCGCCGGCAAGGCGAGACGGTCACCGCGGTCGAGTCGACCGATGACGGATTCACGGTGACGACCGACGACAACGAGTACGACGCCGAGTACGTCGTGTTGGCGACGGGTGCGAACCGCGACCTCGCGGAGTCGCTCGGCTGCGCGTTCGACGAAGACAACACCGTCGACGTCGGCGTCTCGATGGAGACGAGCGTCGAGGGCGCGTACGCGACGGGCGGGATGGTCCGCGCCGAGGAGTGGCAGGCGGTCATCGCGGCCGGCGACGGCGCGGCCGCCGCGCTCAACATCCTCTCGAACGAGAAGGGCGAACACTACCACGACTTCGACGTCCCCGACACCGCGACCTCGGTGTTCGGTGGCCTGATCGACGACGGCGAGTAGGCGTGCCGAAGCGGGCGATATCGGTCTATTCGACGCTCACTCGCCGACTGCGTTCACGACGTCAGCGTCGGTCGGGTTCGACCCGCCGTACCGCTCGACGAGCGCGTCCAGTTCGTCCGGATCGTCGGCCCCCGGG
>CAZNOA010000176.1:0-3701 GCA_964574565.1 uncultured Halobellus sp.
CGCTCGTCGAGCGCGAGTGCGAGTTCGAGACGCGCGCGCCGGTCCCCCCGCGTCGGGTTCGACGCGCGACGTTCGAGGCGGCTGAGGCGGTCGGCGTCGCCACTGAGGCGGAACGGGAGCGGGCGATCGAACGCGCCGCCGATTCGCTCGGGATCGAGCCGGCGGACGTGGACGCGTCGCTGTACGCCGACCGCGACATCAACGAGATCCTCCTCGACGCCGACGTCCGCTGGGATCCCGACTCGCTGCTCGAACAGTACGACCTCTCGCTCGCGCAGACTGCCCTCTTCGACGCCACCGAGGTTCGCGTCCGGTCGAACGACCCGAAGCGACTCGTCTCCGCGGTCAAGCGACTCCGGCTGATGTACGAGCTCCGGAAGACGCCAGAGGGGCGGGAGCTCGTCGTTACCGGCCCCGATGCGCTTTTCTCCCGGACCCGGCGGTACGGGACCGCGTTCGCGCGACTGCTCAGAACCGTGGCCGAGTCGGCGACGTGGGAGCTGTCGGCGACGATCGACGACCGCGGCCGCGAGCGAATCATGCGCCTCTCCGACGGCGACGTGACGGTTCCGGGCGTCGAACCCGTGGCGGAGCCCGACTTCGACAGCGGAGTCGAAGCCGACTTCGCCGGGCGGTTCCGCGGACTCGACCTCGACTGGTCGCTCGTCCGCGAGCCGGAACCCCTCGAGACGGGAACGCGAGTGATGATCCCCGATTTCGCGTTCGACTACGAGCACGCCGACTTCCGGCTGTTCTTCGAGGTGATGGGCTTCTGGACGCCCGAGTACGTCGCGAAGAAGCTCTCACAGCTCGCCGACGTGGAGGACGTGGATCTCCTGGTCGCCGTCGACGAGAGCCTCGGCGTGGGCGAGGAGATCGCTGCACGCGACCACCGCGTAGTGAGCTACTCGGGGACCGTCCGGGTGAAGGACGTGATCGACGTGCTACGCGAATACGAGTCCGAGTTCGTCGCTGATGCGGCCGCAGCGCTCCCCGAGTCGCTCTCGCCGGACGCGGACGTGATCCCCCTCCGCGACTTGGCCGCCGATCACGGCGTGAGCGTCGAAGCGATCGAAGAGAAGGCGTTTCCCGACCACGAGCTGGTCGGGCGGACGCTCGTTCGGCCCGGTGTCTTGCGTGACCTCCGGGCGGAGCTGGCGGCCGGCATGTCGCTCTCGGACGCGGAGGCGGTGCTGAACGAGCGCGGAATCGGCGACGCGAGCGCCGCGCTCTCGCGGCTCGGGTACCGCGTCGAGTGGGAGGGGCTCGGCGGCGGGACGCTCCAGGAAAAAAGGGCGTAGCCGTACGCGTGCGAAGACGAGGGCGGAGAGACCGTGCCCGGCGGTGGGTGGTCACGGGGAGTTGCGGCGGTGATCAGGTGAAACCGCGAGGAAGCGCGCTCGACGAGTCGAAGGACGTGGCGACCGATACCCTGTCGTCGTCCGAGCGAAATCGCGTTCGTCTCACGCGAGTTCGGGCCCGTCCGTCTCGTCGGAGAGGTTGAGTTCCGCGACGAGGCGGGCGGTGATGACCTGTTCGATGATGTCGAGCAACTGTGCGTCGTCGGTGGTGTAGTCGGCGAAGAGCCCGAGCGGGATTTCACCGCCCGCCGCGTCGTGATGTCCTCCGCCGCTGCCGACGTCGCCGAACGCGTTGTCCAATACCTCGCCGACGTGGACACGCGGATCCGGCGACCGGGCGCTGATGTGTACCGCCTTTCTGACGAGGCCGAAGACGATCGCCGTTTCGACGCCCTCTAACCGGACGAGATAGTCGACCGCCTGCGGCAGCGAGTCCCGCTCGGTGGTCCGACCGACGTGGGAGATGAGCACCGCACCGTTCGTCCGCCGGTTGTCTATCGCGGTCGATATCGCGTCGATCGTTCCACCGGTGATCGACGGCGCGGAGAGCTGCCGGAGCAGATCCGGGTCCGCGTGGTCGTGGAGGTAGCCGGCCGCTTCGTACTCCTCGCCGGTCGCCCCACGTAGGAAGTCGAGGGTGTCCGAACGGATCGCGAACAGGAGCGCCGTTGCGAGGTCGGTACCGAGGTCGACCTCGAGAGCGCGAACGTACTCCGTCAGGATCGTCGCCGCCGCGCCGAGCTCCTCGCGGTGATCGACGAACCGGGCGTCGATCCCCTCGGCCGGGTGGTGATCGATCACGATGTCAACCGGGGTGTCCGGTGGTACCGTGTTGTTCCTGCCGGGAATCGAGTGATCGACGAACGCGAGCAGCGAGTCCGGCGGTCGGTCCTCGACTCTGGTGGGGTCGAACGGTTTGAGATCGACATCGAGGAGGTTGACGAACGCCCGGTTCTGCTGGTGGGAGATGTCGCCGCTGTAGAAGATGTGGCGCTCGTCGACTCCGGCGGCGGCCGAGATCCGACCCAGTGCGAGCGCGCTCGCGAGACAGTCCGGATCGGGGTTGTTGTGACAGACGATGTTGATTTCGCTGCCCTCACTGAGCAGTTCCCGAAGCTGTTGTGGACGGCTCATATCTTCAACCTAGACCGCGACACGGTTAGCAATGCAGGCCGTATCGACAGGAGAGCAGCGTCTCACTCCACGATCGGCAGGTCAGCCCGACTTCCCTTCGGCACCACGGATCGAAGCTCGTCGTAGAGGTACAGTCCCACGCCGATCGGCGCCTTCCCACCGGCTATCTCGTGGGTCGCGATCAAGTACCCCCAGTCGCCGTCCCACTCCGAGATATCCTGGTCTTCGCCGGCGACGAACCGGGACGCCTGTTCGGGGTCGAGTTCGATGACGTTCTTCGAAGCATGATGCCCGAACCGGGCGACCGCCCGGCTCGTCGGCTTCCAGTGCTCCTGCCGCGTCCGGAGGAACGTCATCCCGATCGCTTCAACGGCGCTGGGGTCGGTCGCCTCGCCGTTAAATATCCAGACCTTCCCCGCGCCCTTCTCCCAGAAGGAGTACTCCTCGAAGACGCTCCGCTCGATCCCGAACCGCTCCGTCCACCAGTCGAGCACCTCTTCTCGGCTCGCTCGCCCCTCGACCTCACGCTCTGTGGGGGTCTCGGGGAGGCGGTCGAACTGCTGGCCGTCGTTGGTGAGGGAGTCGTCGCTCATGCGCCCACCTCCTCGTCGCCGCTGGCGTCGTCGCCTGCGGCAGCAGGGTCTCCCCCGCCCACGCGTAGCTTCGCACAGAAGAACCCGCCCGTGTCGTTGTGGTGCGGATAAACCCGGTGTGCGCGCGTCACCGACTCGTCGTACGTCTCCGCTTCCCATTCGGTGACGCCCGGAACCGTGTCGAGGGGGAGATCGAAGTCGACGATCTCGCAGTCCTCGTTTCCGATGACGTGGTCCAGTACCGCCTCGTTCTCCTCGGGCGCGAACGTGCAGGTGGAGTAGACGACGACGCCACCGGGGCGAGTCGCCTGCACCGCACGCGCCAAGATTCCCTTTTGAATCCCGGCGACGCCGTGGACGTGATCGAGCGTCCACTGGTCGACGACGTCCGGGTTCTTGCGGCAGGTCCCCTCACACGAGCAGGGGGCGTCGACGAGCGCGCGGTCGAACGCGTCGAACGCGAGCGGCTTCGTCGAGAAGTTCCGCGCGTCCTGGTTCGTCACGATGACGTTCGTCACGCCGAGCCGCTCGGCGTTGTGCCGGAGCGCGGAGAGCCGACCGAGGTTGTTGTCGTTGGCGACGACCGTCCCCTCGTCGTCCATCGCGTCCGCGA
>CAZNOA010000177.1:0-3700 GCA_964574565.1 uncultured Halobellus sp.
GGGGGGTTCATCGTCGTCGTCGGCGTGGTCACGAACGACGTGAACGCGACGATCGTGGCGGCCGTGGCCGGACTGCTCACGCTCGGTTCGATCAACGCGGCCGAAACGATAGCCAGCGTCACCGAGATCGGTGCCCAGACCGAGCGCGTCGCTCGGGGCGACATCGACAGCGAGGTCCGTTCGACGCGGACCGACGAGTTCGGTCGGCTGGCCGGCTCGATCGAAGAGATGCGCCTCTCGCTTAAAGAACGGCTCGTCGAGATGGAACGCACACAGGAGGAGTTAGAGACCGCACAGGCCGAGGCCACGGAGATGGCCGACCGGTACCGTCGGACCGCCGAGCGGTACGGCGAGGTGATGGAGCGGGCGTCCACGGGCGATCTCACTCAGCGGGTCGACGTCGACGAGAGCGACGAGGCGCTCGCGACGGTCGGCGAGTCGTTCAACCGGATGATGGACGACCTGCAAGCGACGGTTGAGACGGTGACGGAGATGGCGGACCGGATCGAGACGGACGCCGGCGAGATGGCCGAGATGAGCAACGAGGTCGAACAGCGCGTCGGCGGCGCGGTCGGGACCGCGTCGACGATCCGAGCGCAGGCCGAGGAACAGCACGAGGAATTGGAATCGATCGCGGGCGATATCGACACCGTCAGCGCCTCTGCCGAGGAGATTGCGGCCACGGTCGACGACCTCTCCGAACGGAGCGAGGACGTCGCGACGGCGAGCAGCGACGCGCGCAGCTCCTCACAGGACGCTCTCGACGAGATGGCCGAAGTGGAGGCGGAGGCGGAACGCGCCGTCGACCGCGTCGAACAGCTCCAAGCGGGAATGGACGAGATCACCGAGATCGTCGACATCATCGGCGAGATCGCCGAACAGACCAACATGCTGGCGCTGAACGCCTCGATCGAGGCCGCGAGGGCCGGCGAGGACATGGACGGCGGCGGGTTCAGCGTCGTCGCCGAGGAGGTCAAGAGCCTCGCCGAGGAGACCCAGTCGCGGGCCAACGAGATAGACGCGATGATAGACGAGATCGCCGACCAGACCGAAGAGGTGACCGTCTCTATCCGGGCGACACAAGAGCGGGTACAGAGCGGGACGGACACCGTGAAATCGACCCTGACCGACATCGAGACCATCGCGGACTCCACGGAGGAGATCAACCAATCGCTCGGGGAGATCCGACGGACCACCGCGGACCAGGCGGACACCGTTCAGGACACCGCCGAGTCGGTGGACTCGATCACCGAACTCAGCACGGAGACGGCCGACACCGCCACCGAGACGGCGGCCGAGATCGAGGCGGGACAGGAGGTCGTCGAGCGGATCTCCGACTCCCTGCGGGCGTTCCAGCAGGAGGCAGTCACGACGCTGCAGGACCGCGTCGCCGCCTTCACCGTGGAGACCGACGGGGCGACCGGTCGGCAGGCGGACCCCGTAGACCTCGGTGCCGGGACGGCGGGAGCGCGGGCGACGACCGATGGAGGTGACCGATGACGGATCCGATCGCCGCCGCGTACTGGGTGGCCGTGGCCGCCTTCCTCGTCGGCGTCGGAATCAGCGTCGCGCTGTACCGCAGCCTCGACGGGTCGGCCCATCGCGGCCAGCTGGCCGCGCTCGGGGTTATTCCCGGGTTCGCCGCCCTCTCGTACGTCGCGATGGCGCTCGGCATCGGGACGGTCACGGTCAACGGCACGGAGTTCGTCGGCTTCCGGTACATCGACTGGCTCGTCACGACGCCGCTGCTCGTCGGGTTCGTCGGCTACGCGGCCGGCGCCTCCCGGCGAGCCATCGCGGGCGTGATGATCGCGGACGCGCTGATGATCGCCTTCGGTGCGGGCGCGGTCATCGCGGACGGGACGCTCAAGTGGGCGCTGTTCGCCGTGTCGGGGGCGTTCCACCTCGGCCTGTTCGTCTACCTCTACGTGGTGTTCCCGCGGTCGGTCCCCGACGACCCCGCTCAGCGGGGGCTGTTCAGTCTCCTCAAAAACCACATCGGGCTGCTGTGGCTGGCGTATCCCTTCGTCTGGGTGATGGGGCCGGAAGGGCTCGGCTTCGCCGGCGCGGTCGGTATCGCGTTCACCTACGTCTTCCTCGACGTGCTGGCGAAGGTGCCGTACGTCTACTTCTTCTACGCCCGCCGGGCGGCGTTCGCCGACGTCGGGGTCTCCGAGCCCGAGAGCGGACCGACCCCCGCTCCGGCGGACTGAACGCCGGACACCGGCTCGTCGGTTTTACACGACCGCGGGACGGTTCCCGTCCGCCCTTCCCCACCGCAGAGAGGTACGTTTTAGGTGCCGCCCGCGGACGCACAAGTATGGAACGCGTAGCGATCATCGGCGCGTCGATGACCCGGTTCGGGCAGCGCGACGCCTGGGTTCGCGAGCTGCTCGCGGAGGCGGGGGCGGCCGCGCTCGACGACGCCGGCGTCGACGGCGGCGACCTCGATCACCTGTACGTCTCGAACATGGCCAGCGGCGAGTTCGAGGGACAGACCGGCGTCCCGAACGCGCTCGCACACGACCTCGACGCGATGCCCGCGTACACCGCCCGGATCGACCAGACCTCCTCGTCCGGCGGCGCGGGGGTGTACGCCGCGTGGCAGTCCGTCGCCTCCGGCGCGAGCGACCTCACGATGTTGGTCGGCGGCGAGAAGATGACCCACCGGACGACCGCGGAGGCGACCGACGTGATCGCGTCGCTCACCCACCCGGTCGAGTACAAACACGGCGTCACGCTCCCCTCTTTCGCCGGACTCACCGCGCGGCTCTATCTCGACCAGTACGACGCCCCGCGCGAGAGCCTCGGCAAGGTCGCGGTGAAGAACCACGCGAACGGCGTGGACAACCCGCACGCCCAGTTCCGGAAGGAAGTCGACCTCGACACCGTCTTGAAGTCGCCGGTCGTCGCCGACCCCCTCCGGCTGTACGACTTCTGTCCGATCACGGACGGCTCCGCGGCGCTCGTCTTCTGTCCAGAGTCCGTCGCGGCCGAGTACGTCCCCGAGGACGAGTACGCCGTGATATCCGGGATCGGCGGCGCGACGGACACCCACGTCGTCCACGAGCGCGCGGACCCGACGACGATGGGCGGCGTCGCGGACTCCTCCGAGGTCGCCTACGAGATGGCCGGGATCGGACCCGACGACGTCGACGTCGCGGAGCTTCACGACATGTTCACCATCCTCGAGTTCCTTCAGAGCGAAGACCTCGGCTTCTTTGAGAAGGGCGAGGGGTGGAAGGCCGTCGAGGACGGCGTCACCGACCGCGACGGCGAGCTGCCGATCAACACCTCCGGCGGGCTCAAATCGAAGGGACACCCCTTAGGGGCCAGCGGCGTCGCACAGGTGTACGAGATATTCAAACAGGTCATCGGCGACGCCGGCCCGCGGCAGGTCGAGGCCGACACCGGCCTCGCCTGTAACGTCGGCGGCTTCGGTAACTGCGTGACCACGACGATTCTGGAGGGCACCCAATGAGCGACCACGAGTCAGAGACCGGAGCGGACGGCGACGGACCGGCCTTCGAGGCGGCCGAGTACGCGGGCGGCGCGGTGTCGTATCCGCCGCACCCGGTGGGACCGGACGGTACCGAGCGCGTCGGGACGGTCGACCTCCGCGAGTGCGAGGGGCGGGTCGTCACGTGGACGACCTCGACGGCGACGCCGCCGGGAGTGCGAGAGCCGAACACGCTCGCGA
>CAZNOA010000178.1:0-3696 GCA_964574565.1 uncultured Halobellus sp.
AGGGTCGTCAACGCGACCGATGATCAGTCGGCCGCTCGGTATATCAGTCTGGAGTCTCGTCCCGGGCGCGGGCCTCTGGAGTCAGTCGCCATGCCTGGCTTGGCCACAGCCCCGCGTGATCTCGCATCAGCAAATTGCTGAAACGCGGATAAAGGGGTTTCGATCGGGAGCGATCGGGAGACGGGGCGGTGTCGACTCAATGGTCCGAGGCCGTGCACGCTCGACCCGTCCTCTTCAGCGGTCGTCGTCGCTCCAGTCGCACTCCTGGCATTTGTAGCCGGTGACGAACTCCGTCACGCTCGGCATGTAGCCGACCTGAATGACGTCTCCGCCACACTCGGGGCAGTCGCGGTCGGCGTCGGCGATCGACTCCGCTTCGAGGATCGATTCGCCCTCGACGAGCTCCGCGAGCGTCTTGGGGGTTACCATTCGTCCCTGCACGACGCGATTGGACATACCCGTGGTACGTGGTCGAGTACCTAAACCCCCGCGACCCGGGCGGCGCGGTCCGACGCAGGGGACCGGCTCGGTCCGCCCCGCGCCCGAGAGACTGCGCGTCGGGATCCGCCTTACAGCCACGGCGCCCGCGAGTCGTCGTCCGCGAACGGATCCGTTCCGTCGTCGTCGTCCGTCGTCGTCTCGCGGTCGCCGCCGTTGGCGAACACCGTCACGTCGTCGTCGACGGTCCGCCCGGGGGCCTCCGGCGGGGCGTCGAGCGGCGGGTCGGTCGGATCGGTCCCGCCGTCGTCCCCGCCGGGGCCCTCGCCGCCTGCATCGCCGCGACCGGCCGGATCGTCGCCGTCGTCGGAGTCGTCTCCGGACGAGGGGCCGTCCGGGCTCGGATCCGCGTTCGGGTCGTACGCGAAGAGGGTCGTCACCGCGAGGACCGCGAGCGCGACCGGCGCCTCGGTCTGCATCAGGTCGAACGGACGGAGCAGGATCGGGAGCGCGAGCACGCCGAGTGCGACCGCCGAGCCGAACCGAAATCGGTCGATGTCGACGCGACCGCGGAGGTGCGGGGACAGAAGCGCGATGGAAAGCGCGAACCCGACCCCGACGCCGGCCGCGGCCGCGCCGTTGACGACGTACTCCGTCGACGTCTCGATCGCAAACCCGGACGGCTCAAAGCTCGCCACGAGTCCGAGGACGATGATGACGGCCGGGCTCGGCAGGTACTTCCCGATCTCCGAACTCGCGGTCTTGGCGGCGACCGTGAGGATCACCAGACCGGCGAACCGTTCGAAGACGGGGAGGTTCAGGAACCCGCGGAACGTGGGCGCGAGCGCGGCTTCGATCGCCGCGACGGGAATGATGACGGCCCCGATCAACAGGACGGAGGTCGCCATCTGCCTGCGGCTCCCGTCCATCTCGGCGAGGATCACGGCGGCGGTCGCGGAACCACCGAAGATGAGTATCCCCGTCTCGACGACCCCCGTCGCGGTGGATAGCACGCCGGCGACGACTAACGCGGGGAAGATCCCGTCGATGAGCGGCAGGGCCATCACAGTGGCCAACAGCTTCGTCGCGCTCCCGACTTGGCGTTCGAGCCGGAGCGCGATCGGGTGGCGTGAGGTGCTCATTCAGGGGTGATGACCCTGACCGACGGGGAGACGGTAAGAGGCGGGCGACCCGCGATAGCCGGGGGTGCGGCCTGCGGAGTCGAATCCGCGAGCGGCCCGACGAGCCCGTGTAAACGGTTTGCGCGAATCGCCGGCTGTAAACGCGGAGCCGAGGTCACAGATCGGCTGGCCGGCGGTGCGCGCGTTCACGGGACGGTCGGAGTCCATACAATGTATACGTGTTTCGGTCGCGTTAAAGGTTGTGTGAGACCTGTCCGCACGTCCCAGTAGATTCCTCGACTTATGCTGATATTGCGCTCGAATGCAACGGTAGTTGTCGTGATTTGCCGACGATCGGTCGACGCGATCGGCGGTCCGGCGACAGTTCTGTGAGGGCTGTCCGTGTCGACTTTCGACGCCTCGTCGGTGTTTCGGAGCCGCGATGTCCGACCGCTGGCCGCTCTCGGTGCCGGCTCGGCCATCCGGTGTCGCACCTCGAAGATATGATGCACAAACGTGAATAGTAGATGAATGTAGATGACAACAGCGTGCACGTCCGTGCGGACTCGCAACGCTTTTTATCGGCCACTCACGACGGTTTATATGGCGAGGAACTCCGGCCGATTTTCTGCAAAGCTCGACGTCCCGGAAGCGTTGACCTTCGACGACGTGCTGCTCCGACCCAAAGAGAGCCGGGTCGAACCGGACGACGCGGATCTCTCGACGCGCGTCTCGAAGAACGTCGAACTGACGATCCCCGTTCTCTCCGCGGCGATGGACACCGTCACCGAAAGCGACCTCGCGATCGCGATGGCGCGCGAAGGCGGGCTCGGCGTCCTTCACCGCAACATGACGGTCGAGGAGACGGCCACCGAGGTGGAACGAGTAAAACGCGCACACGAGCTCGTCATCCGCCGCGAGAACGTGGTGACCGTCTCCCCCGACGACACGGTCCGAGACGCGGACCGCCTGATGGAGCGCGAGGGAGTCTCCGGCGCCCCGGTCGTCGACGAGAACGACGCCGTCCTCGGGATCATCTCCGGGACGGACATCCGACCGTACCTCGAAGTCGGCGAGGACGACGCCGTCCGCGAGGCGATGACCGACGAGGTGATCACGGCCACCGAAGACGTCGACGCGCGCGAGGCGCTCGAACTGATGTACGACCACAAGATCGAACGCGTGCCGATCGTCGACGGCGGCGACCGGCTCGTCGGGCTCGTGACGATGGGCGGGATCCTCCAGCGGCGCGAACACGAGGAGGCCGCCCGCGACGAGCACGGTCGCCTGCTCGCCGGCGTCGCCGTGGGCCCGTTCGAAGAGGAGCGGGCGATCGCCGCCGACGAGGCCGACGTCGACGTGATATTCATCGACTGCGCGCACGCTCACAATCTCAACGTACTCGACTCCGCACGGGCGATAAAGCAGACCGTCGACGCCGACGTCGTCGTCGGTAACGTCGGGACACGCGAGGCCGCGGAGGCCGCCGTCGACTTCGCTGACGGACTGAAAGTCGGTATCGGGCCGGGGTCGATCTGCACCACGCGCGTCGTGAGCGGCGCGGGGATGCCGCAGATGACCGCCGTGAGCGAAGTCGCCGACGTCGCGACCGAACACGGAGTTCCGGTGATCGCCGACGGCGGGATCCGCTACTCCGGCGACGCGATCAAGGCCCTGGCGGCGGGCGCGAACGCGGTCATGCTCGGCTCCTACTTCGCCGGCACCGACGAGGCCCCCGGCCGCGTCATCACGATGCAGGGGAAAAAGTACAAGCAGTACCGCGGGATGGGCTCCGTCGGCGCCATGAAGTCGGGCGGCGGCGACCGATATCTCAAAGAGGAGGACGAAGACGAGGAGTTCGTCCCAGAGGGAGTCGAGGCCGCGACGCCGTACAAGGGGAGCGTCGCTTCCGAACTCCACCAGCTCACGGGCGGGATGCGCTCCGGGATGGGCTACGTTGGGGCCGAAACCGTCCCCGGACTCCACGAGCGCGCCGAGTTCGTCCGCGTCTCCAGTGCCGGTCAGACAGAGGGGCACCCGCACGACGTGATGATCACCGACGAAGCGCCGAACTACACGCCGAACGAGTGAACGCAACGAAGCGCCGAACGAGTGAACGCAACGAAGCGCCGAACGA
>CAZNOA010000179.1:0-3695 GCA_964574565.1 uncultured Halobellus sp.
CGTACATCAACGTCGCGGAGACCGCCGGCAAGGTCGCCGCACAGCTGCTCGACGGCCGTATCACGGCCGTCGAGACGAGCTACGAGGGCGACATCGCCGAAGAGGACGTCGAGCTCGTCACCGCGAGCGCGCTGAAAGGCGTGTTCGAACCGCTCGAATGGCAGGTGAACGCGGTGAACGCGCCGCGGCTCGCCGAGGAGCGCGGCATCGAAGTGACCGAGTCGAAGACTCGCCAGACGGACGACTTCCAGAGCCTCATCCGGGTGACCGTCCACAACGGCGAGGATTCGATCGCCGTCGAGGGGACGCTGTTCGCCGGCGAGGACGCGCGGATCGTTCGCATCGACGGCTTCCGCGTCGACGCGGTCCCGTACGGCCACATGCTGGTCGCGCGAAACACCGACGAGCCGGGCGTCATCGGGCTCATCGGCACCGTGCTCGGCGACCACGGCGTCAACATCGCCGGGATGTTCAACGGCCGCGAGACGCAGGGCGGCGAAGCGCTCACCGTCTACAACCTCGACCACGACGTGCCCGACGCCGCGGTCGAGACGCTGCTCGAAGACGACCGGATCGTCGAAGTGACGGAGATCACGCTCGACGGGGCGGACGAGCGACAGGCGGAGTAGACCGCGGAAGGCTCTCAGTTTTCCCCGCCGGCGTTCGGTCGACATCGACCGCGTCGAGCGGTCGCCGGTTTCGGAGACATATTTATGAATAATCATGATAAATACGTCGGGCTATGGTAGACGCGGAGGTCCACGTCATCGACCGCGGCGGGCTGTACTGCGACATGAACTACATGATGGAGGCGAACACCATCGGGAGCCGCGACGAGCCGAACCCCGACACCGAGTACGGCGAGATCCCGGTGTGGAACCTCGTCATCGACCACCCGGAGGCGACGATCCTCTGGGACACCGGCTCGCACCACGACGCCGCCGACGGCCACTGGCCGGCGGGGCTCGCGCAGGCGTTTTACCCCCACGACGCCGCCGAACACCGGCTCGACGACGATCTGGCGGCGGCGGGGTATTCGCTCGACGACATCGACGCCGTGTTCCAGAGCCACCTGCACCTCGATCACGCGGGCGGGTTGGAGTTCTTCGCGGGCACCGACACGCCCGTCTACGTCCACGAAGAAGAGCTGAAGTTCGCGTACTACAGCGCGAAGACCGACGAGGGGAGCGCCGCCTACGTGCTCGACGATTTCGACCACGACCTCAACTGGCGGGTGCTCCACCGCGACCGCGAGGAGCATTTCACCGACCTCGAGTTCGTGCGCTTCCCCGGCCACACGCCGGGGCTCACCGGCTCGGTGATCCACCTCGACGACGACGGCACCGTCGTCTTCACCGGCGATCAGGTGTACATGACCGAGAACTACGAGAACGGGACCCCGCTCGGTGGCCCCCTCGTATGGGGGAAGACGGAGTGGGCCGAGAGCGTGAACCGCATCCGCGAGTTGGAGCGTCGCCACGACGCCGAGATCGTCTTCGGCCACGATCCCGAGCAGTTCGCGGCGATCCAGCCGGGGTGGGGGGTGTGAGCTACGAGCGCTCCGTCTCGGCGGACCCCCACGAACTCTCGCCGGAGACCGTCTGGGAGGTCCGGATGCCGGCGATACGGGTGGGTGCCGGCGCGGCCGACGAGCTCGGCTACCAGCTCGGACAGCTCGGGCTCGGCGGTGACGGACGCGGGCTGATAGTCACGGACGGCGACCTCGTCTCCCTCGGCCACGTCGACCGTGTCGCCGACGAGCTGGAGGCCGACGGCTTCGACGTCGACGTGTACGACGAGGTCGAGCGCGAGCCGTCGATCGGCGCGGTCGAGGAGTGTATCGAGTTCGTTCGCGACGAGATGGGCGGGGACGGATACGACTTCTACGTCGGGGTCGGCGGCGGCAGCTGTATGGACACCGCGAAGGCGGCCAGGGCGATCGTCGCGAACGGCGGCGAGGTGCTCGATTACGTGGCCGCTCCGACCGGCGCGGGCGAGCGGCTCACGGAATCCGGCGCGCCGCTCATCCTGCTACCCACGACGGCGGGAACGGGGTCGGAGATCTCGCCCGTGACGATCCTCTCGGTACCGGACAAAGCGATCAAAGAGGGGATCTCCAGTACTCACGTCCGCGCCGACGCGGCCGTGCTCGATCCCCGGCTCACCACGACGCTCCCGCCGGAGCTGACCGCGAAGACCGCGATGGACGCGCTCGGCCACGCGATCGAGGGGTACACGACACACCGATACGACAGCCTGCTCCGGCCGGAGGACCCGGCGGACCGGCCGGTGTACGCGGGACGAACCGGATTCACCGAGATGTTCAGCGAGAAGGCGATCGACCTCCTCTCGTCGAACGTCCGGCGCGTCGTCAACAACGGGGACGACCTCGAGGCCCGCGAGGCGATGCTGAAGGGGGCGCTGTTCGGTGCGATCGCCGGGTTAACCGCGGGCGCGAGCCTCGCGCACGCGATGGCGTACCCCGTCGGCAACAACTATCACACATACCACGGGGAGACGATCGCCGCGTTGACGCCCGCGAGCACGCTCGGCTACAACGTCGCAAGCGATCCGCCGCGGTTCGCGAAGGTCGCCGAGATGCTCGGTGCCGACACCAGCGGGATGAGCACGCGAGATGCGGCCGACGAAGCCCGCGAGGAGTTCGTCCGACTCCAGCGCGACCTCAACGTGCTCCCGAGCGGACTCAACGAGCTGGCGGGGATCACGACCGACGACACCGGGGAACTCGCCGGGCGCACCGTCGAGAGCCAGCAGCGACTGCTTCGCTGTAACCCGCGACCGGTGACGAAAGCAGACGTCGAGGAAGTGTTTGACGACGCGCTGTACAACTGGGAGGAGTGAGGGACGACCTAGTCAACGGGGACCGTTAGTACTCGCTGACCGAAACGAACGGTTCGAAGTCGTCGACGTTTCGGGTAACGACGGTCATTCCCTCGGCGTCGGCGACCCCCGCAATAAGCAGATCCGCGGTGGCCGCGTCGACGGCCCGCCTCGTGTGATCGTCGGAGCGATATAGCTCCGCCTCGAACTCGCTCGCCGCAAGAGCGTGCTCGGTCGAGATCGGAACCACGTCGAGCCACTCGAACGCGGCCGAGAGCGTCTCCGGGTCGAACGCACCGTCGAGACGCAAGCCGACCGCGACCTCCTTGTAGTTCATCGCCGTCGTCGCGAACTCGTCTTCCGGGTTTCCCTCAAGAAACCGCCGAACGTCGTCGGAGCCGCTTAAATAATCGATCAGAAACGTGGTGTCAAGCAGATACCGAGTCACGCCGACCCCCCGGTTTCGGCGTTCGAGTCGTCGGGATCAACCCCCTCGGAATCAGCGTCGTCGTTCGACGGGCCATCGTCGCCGCCGGCCACGCACTCAGTCGAGGCGTCCACCAACCGCTCGGTCGCCGCAGTCTGTCGGTCGCCCGCCGACTCGTTGAACCGCGTTCGCGACGTGTCTGCCCCTTCTCGGAGTGATTCGGCCGCTTCGGTCGACAGCGATCCGAATCCGTCGCGCCAGTCGCCCTCGCTCTCGTCGATCAGCCGATCAATAAGGTCGGTGAAGCTCTCGTCGTCGCGTTTCCGGGCACGGAGCCGCTCGTACACCTCCTCGCGAACGCCGATCGTCTTCGTGGGCATCTCATCTTTGTGTATGTGTTTGTGTGTATAATAAGTGGTGGGGGAAC
>CAZNOA010000180.1:0-3679 GCA_964574565.1 uncultured Halobellus sp.
GACGGCTCATCGTCGTGTCGTCGGCGTTCGTGGTCATACCGGTAGTCCCGTCGTGCGCGTATTTAACCTCCCGATACGCGACGCGGAGCGCTACTGAGGCGTGTAACGACCGGTAACGGCTTACGAGCCCGTCTGCGGGGACGGTTCGAGGACCGAGGCGACTCACTGCCGGGCGGGTCAGCCTTGGACGGGTCGAAGGGCGGTGGGTCAGTCGTCGGCCGGGGTCGCATCGGGCACCGCGTTCTCGATCGGTCGATCCGTCTCCTCGCCCTCGACGTCGAACGGGTATTCGCCGGTGACGCAGCCGAGACAGAGGTCAGAGCGGCGCTCCGAGAGCGCCTCGGCGACGGCGTCGATCGAGAGGTACGACAGCGAATCGGCGCCGACCCGGTCGCGGATCTCCGCGGGCGACGCGTCGGCGGCGATGAGTTCCTCGCGGGTCGCCATGTCGATTCCGAAGTAACACGGGGCGATGATGGCTGGCGCGCCGATGCGAAGGTGAACCTCCTCGGCGCCCGCCTCCCGAACGAGCTCGACGAGCTGCGTCGAGGTCGTTCCGCGGACGATCGAGTCGTCGATGATCGTGACCGACTTCCCCTCGACGGTCGACCGGATGGGGTTGAGCTTCAGCCGGACGGCGCGCTCGCGCTCGTCTTGCGTCGGCATGATGAACGTGCGACCGACGTACCGGTTTTTCATCAGCCCCTCGGCGAAGGCGATACCGTCGTCTCCCTCCTCCCGTGGGCTTCCGTCCGGCGCGGTCTCCGCGGAGGCGTCGGCGTACCCCGAGGCGAACGCGCGCCCGGAGTCGGGGACAGGCATCACGACGTCTGACTCGACGCCGGACTCCTCCCAGAGCTTCCGGCCGAGCTCCCGACGGACCTCGTAGACGAGGTTCTCGTCGATCACGGAGTCGGGGCGCGCGAAGTAGACGTGTTCGAAGAAACAGTGTGCGGTCGACTCGTTCTCGACGAGCTGGTAGGTGTCGTAGCCGGCGCCGTCGGGATCGAGTACGACGAGCTCTCCGGGACGAACGTCTCGGATGAGCTCCCCGTCGAGCGTGTCGATGGCGGCGGACTCGCTCGCGAGGACGTAGCCGCCGTCGATCTTCCCGAGACACAGCGGGCGGTTGCCGAGGGGGTCGCGAACGCCGAGGACGGTGTCGTCGTGGGTGATAGCCAGCGAGTAGGAGCCGTGAATCCGGTTCATCGTGTGTTTCACGGCACGCACCAGGTCCTCCTCTAAGAGGTTCCGCGCGAGGTCGTGAGCGATCACTTCGGTGTCGCCGTCGGAGGTGAACGCGTGGCCCGCCGCCGCGAGCTCCTCGCGGACCTCGTCGGCGTTCACGAGGTTTCCGTTGTGCGAGAGCCCGAGCGAGCCGGACTTAAACGAGACCGAGAACGGCTGCGCGCAGCTCTTATCGAGGCTGCCGGCGGTCGGGTACCGAACGTGACCGATCCCGGTGCCGCCCGACAGCGATTCGAGATCGCCGGGATCGAAGGCGTCGCCGACGAGGCCGCGCTCGACGTGGCTGTGTTGTTGGAATCCGTCGTGCGTGACGATCCCCGCGGACTCCTGCCCGCGGTGTTGGAGCGCGTACAGCGCGTAGTACAGCGGCCGTGCAGCCTCTCGGTCCGCGAGAGAGATGCCGACGACGCCGCACTTCTCTCGCGGCCCGTCGACGGTGTGGTCCCCACCGGCTTGCATATACACGGCGGTGGGGCGTGAATCGATAAAAACCCTCGTGTTCGTGGTGCTATCTCCCGTTTGTTCCGAGTTGATGTACACATATATGGATCATTCGAGCCGAGTCAGCGCCCCGCGACGTCGCCACGGACCGGGTGGCAAGATCGCCTCGATCGCTCGACGGTCGGAACCGCACCGACGGATCGCTCGACGGTCAGAAGCGGCTCACTCCGCACCGACGTACTCGTCGAGCCGTTCGAAGTAGTCGGGTCGCGGCACCTGATACGCCCCTCGGTAGTCCACGTCGCCGGCGGCGAACCGCTCCGCGACGTCGACGGCGGCGGCCGCGCCCGCTTCGCGGCCGTCGTGGGTCTCCGCGACCGCCTCGATCTCGGGTTCCAGGAAGAGGACCACGTGCCACTCGTCGGTCGCGTACTGACCGGCGCCGGGGCGCGGCTTCCGAGAGCCGTTCGTCAGGTAGACCGTCGGGAGACACTCGGCGGGGAGGTCGTCGCCGCCGAACACGTCCGGCCGGTAGACGAGGATGGCTCGGCCGCTCGGCTCCTCGTTCCACACCCGCCAGCCGTCCGGCAGCGCCTCGAAGCTCATGGGAGTGTTCGGTCGCGGAGGTTTGAAAGGCTCGCGCTCCGGGCGGTTCGAGCGATCCGACTGGTTCGAACGGTCCGGGCGGTTCGAGCGATCCGACTGGTTCGAGCGATTCGAATGGTTCGAACGGTCCGACCGCTCCGACTCAGCGAACTCACTCGACGATGTCGGAGCCGCCCGGCGGCAGGAACTCCTGGAGCTGGTCGGCGCTCGCGACCTTTCGAACGAACGACTGATCGGCGAAGCGCTCCTTGAGCCGCCGGTAGACCATCATCGCCGCGTCGTTCTGGGCGTACATCCCCGGCTCCAACGTGACGCTCGCGGCCGCCCGATCGACGATCGCAGCGGGCGGCCCGCCGATCGACCGGGTGACTGGTTCACACTGGACGCCGACGGCGATCCGACAGGGGACGTCCTCGAAGTAGGTTCGGTCACCGCGGATCACGAAGCTCCCCTTCTCGATGTACTCGCCGCTCTCGGGCGTCTTCGACACCTGATCCGGTTCGACCATGTACGCGTCGCCCGCGCCGCGGCCGTCCTTCCAATCGGAGGAGTACGACACCGCGAACTGCGCGGCCTCCCGGAGGGTCTGGTCGTCCCAGTCGACGGGGTCGGCCGACTCGGAGGGCCCGGCCGCCTTCAGAAGCGTCACCGGTCCGCCGTGCGCCTGCGTGTGGAAGAAGCGGTCGTGGTTCCCCATGTACTTCTTGACGAGTTCCTCGTTCTGGTCGGCGTTGCGGCCCCCGATCACGAGGTAGCCCGTCGAGGTGTGGAACCACCGAAACCGCTCGTACCAGTCGTCTGGGCTCCGGATCGGGATCGACGACCGCGAGAGCCAGTCGGTCTCGTACGCCTCGTCGTCCGCGTCGCTCTCGCCGCCGCTCTCGCCGGCCTCCTCTGTGACCTCCCACTCGGCCTTCCGCTCTTTGACGGCTTCCAGCTCCTTTCGAGTCGACTCGATCGCCGCCATCGCGCCCTCCTTTTTCCCCTCGATCCGCTTCGCCTCCTGATACAGCCGGTCGGCGTTGACCTCGACGCCCGCCGTCGCGTCGAGCTCGACGCTGACCGAGCCCCCGTCCGCGTCGTCGAGTTCGACCGTCACCGTTCCCTCGCCGCCGTCGACGTCGACGACCGCTTCCGCCGCCGCGATGCCGCGATCCGCACCCGCCTCGAGCGTCTCCGAGATCTCGTCCCACGGCACCTCCGTCTCGCGGGCGTCCTGTATCGTCGAGAGCACCTCGTGGACGAGGTCGTAGTTGGCGTAGAGGAGTTCCGCCCGCTCTCGCTCTCGCTCCGCCTGCTCTTTGAACCCCTCGATCGCTCCCTTCTGCTGTTCGATGATCCGCTCCTGTTTGGCGATCTCCTCCTCGAAGTCGGGCCGGGAGGG
>CAZNOA010000181.1:0-3662 GCA_964574565.1 uncultured Halobellus sp.
CGATTTGGGGTGACAGAGGACTCCCGTGTTGTTGGCGACCGCGGCGGTGCCGACGGTCCGGACGTCACCGAGGTCGCCGCGGACAACGGGCACGCCCAACGTCTCTCGGATCGTCACGATCGACTCGCGGGGGAGGTCCGGGTGGACGTAGGCGCCGTAATCGTTCGCGAGGACGACGTTCCCGGCCGCGTTGATGTCGCCGGGAAGCTCGCGGACCTCGCGGTCGGCGGCCTCGGCGATCCGTGACTGCTCGCGGTCGGTCGCGCGCTCGGAGACGAGGATCCCGTTCTCGTTTCCGGTCGCGAGCGAGCCGACGGTGTTTGCGCGGCCGACCGTGGTGAGGAGCGGCTCGGCGCCCAGCTCCTCACCGATCGCGTCGGCGAGATCCGACTCGACGTCCGGCCGGATCAACAGGAGGTCGTCGACCGCCCGGGCGAACACGCCCACGTACGAGGAGCCGGTGAAGGTCGCCCGTAACACGTTATTCGGCGTACTCGGCTTCGACGACGGGCTCGCCGTCCTCGACGAACCGGGCCGCGCGGACGCGGAGCTTGCTCGGCGGGTTCTGCCGCCCGTTCGCCCAGACGGCCTCGTTGACCGAGGTGTCGAGGATGACGTCCGCCTCGTCGACGGAGAAGTGTTTCGCGAGGTGGCCGCGAACGATCTTCACGGCGTAGTCGGCGCGCTGCTGAACCGGCTTGTCGTTGGCGTCGCGGAGCGGGACGGTGACGACGCGCTCCTCGAAATCACTCGTGCTCATCTACTCGTCCAGGTCGTTCCGGCGCCAGTTGCGCCGCTTGGGGTTTCGCGTCACGTTCATGTCCGTCTTCATCATGACCCACGCGGGGACGCGGGTGTTCTGGCGCTCCGCCTTCGCCAGACGCTTCTTCTTGGCCTTCGATTTGTCTCCCATAGTAGGCCACAGTTCCCGCGGGGCGCATAAAACCCCTTCCATACCGCGTCGCTCGCGGAGCGTCGGCGGGTGCGAACGGCGGGGGCGATCCCCGGGCCGGTTCGGCGGACCGGACTACAGTGGGCGCTCGCTGACGCCCGTGTATATCCGATAACACCGCTCGAGCACGTCGACGCCGACGCTCTCCGTGTCGGTGTGCGCTTCCCCGGGCTCGGAGGCCCCGCAGACGAGTGGCTCCGTCCCGGCCTCGGCGAGCCAGCCGGCGTCCGTCGCGTGGGGTTTCGTGACGTGTTCGGGCGCGTCGAGCCCCAGTTCGTCGTGGACCTCGCGGGCGACGTCGAGCGCGAGCGCGGCGAAGGCGTCGTCCCGACAGGCCATCGGCGGGAGGTCCTGCTCGATCACCCACTCGACGCCGTCGACCTCGGCGGCACGGTCGAGCGCGGAGCGGTCGCCAGGCACCGTGCGCTCGTCGATCGTGATTTCACAGCGCTCCGGGATCACGTTCCACGTCTCGCCGCCCTCGACGACCGTGACCGCGAGCGAGCCGGAGACTGACTCGCCGAAGACGGTCGCCGCTGGCGCGTCGAGGTCGCGAACGACGTCGATCGCGTCGCTCGCGCGGTAGATCGCGTTCTCGCCGGCCTCGGGCTCTGAGGCGTGCGCGGCGGTCCCCCGGGCGACGAGCGTCGACGCGCGCCGCCCCTTATGCGCGACGACCACGTCGGTGACGCCCGGCTTCGAGTAGTTCGTCGATCCCTCCGCGACGACCGCGCGGTCGGGGGCGAACCCCTCGTCGATCGCGTGACGCGCGCCGGTCCCGCCGACCTCCTCGCCGACGAACGAGGCGAACGCGAGCTCGCGGCCCGCGGGCGGTGCCGCGTCTCTGAACGCGAGCATGCAGGCCGCCACCGCTCCCTTCATGTCGGCCGCGCCGCGACCGTAGATCCGGCCGTTCCGGCGTTCGACGACGTACGCCCCGTCGTTCCCGTCGCCGGCGGTCTGGCGGTCGGCCGGCGGAACCACGTCGTGGTGGCCGACCAACGCGAGGGTGTCGGCGTCCGGGTCGTCCGTCGCGCCCTTATCCGCGAGGACGTTCCCGGCGTCGTCACGCTCGACCACCGCGTCGGTCTCCGCGCGGAGCCACTCTTCGATCGCGTCGCCGGCGGCGGTCTCGTCCTCGTGGGAGGCGATCGCGACCAGCTCCTCGGTCAGGTCCGCGAGTTCGTGCATGGATCCGCGTCGGGGTTCAGGGGGTTAAGAATTGAGTCTGGCGGGCGTATTTATACTGGGCCGGTGGCGCACGCCTCCGAGTGGCTCCCCTCGGCGGCCGCGAGGAGCGCGTGCGAGGGAGTCGCGAGCGACGTGGGGGAGCGAAGGGAGCTCCAAGCGAGCGGAGCGAGGCGACCGTCTTCCGGTGGTCTCGTGCGGGACGCGCCTCAACGTGGCAGTTGCCGTAGCGCCGCCACGGCTCTGAACTGGTTCGCCGCCGACCGCACAGCAACCAGCTATTTGCGTGACCGAGAGTTCGGCGAGACAAATCGAGAGTTCGGCGGACCAACCGGATCCGACGCGCCCTACTTCGCGACCTTCGCCTCGAACTTCTCGCGGATCTTCTCCATCTTGGGCTTGGCGTGGAAGGTGCAGTAGGCGTCGTTCGGGTTCTTCGCGAAGTAGTCCTGGTGGTGTTCTTCGGCGCGGTAGAACGTCTCCAGCCGTTCGAGCTCAGTCACCACGTCGTCGTCGTACTCCTCGTCGAGCGCTTCGATGTACGCTTCGGCGGTCTTGCGCTGCTCCTCGTCGTGGTACAAGACGATCGAGCGGTACTGGCTCCCCACGTCCGGCCCCTGTCGGTTGAGTTGGGTCGGGTCGTGGGTCTCGAAGAAGGCTTCCAACACCTCGTCGTAGGCGATCACGCCGGGGTCGAACTCGACCTGTACGACCTCTGCGTGGCCGGTGTTCCCGGAACAGACCTGCTTGTACGTGGGCTCGTCCACGTGCCCGCCCGCGTAGCCGGAAGTCACCGATTCGACGCCGGCGAGCAGTTCGAGCGCCGCCTCGGTACACCAGAAGCAACCGCCGCCGAGCGTCGCCGTTTCGAGCTGATCGGACATATACGAGTGACAACGGCTCGAAGACGTATTAATCACGCGTGCTTCCGTATGCGGGACGACCGACGCGGTGAGTTCACGGTCGCAGTTCGAAGACGGTGCGGTCGACGCCGCCGCGATGAACACCGCCAAAGCCCCGGCCTGACGCGGTTCGGCGACCCCGTACGCGCTCCTCGCCGCCGTCCTCGGCGGCCACTCGGGAAGCGCGTGCCATCGCTTCGACCGTTTATAAGCGGTAATCGCTCGCTCCGCCGGCCCTCCCGAATCTGTTCGGCCGGCAACCCTGCTCCGGAACGGTAGACCTTTGCCGCCCCCGGTTCGACGGTTCGTATGGTCTCGCTGGGACTGGTGGTGGCGCGGTTCAACGACTCCGTCACGGAGCCGATGGCCGAGGCCGCCCGCGAGGCGGCCGCCGAACGCGACGCCGTCGTCGTCGACGAAGTGAGCGTCCCGGGCGCGTACGACAGCCCGCTGGCCGCCGACCGACTCGCGCGCCGCGACGACGTCGACGCGGTCGCGGTCGTCGGCGCCATCGTCACCGGCGACACCGACCACGACCACGTCATCGCGAGCGCGACCGCCGAACAGCTCACGCGGGTGAGCCTCGACCGCGACACCCCCGTCACGTTCGGCGTGAGCGG
>CAZNOA010000182.1:0-3660 GCA_964574565.1 uncultured Halobellus sp.
ATCGGCGTACCTCTCGTACCGCGACGACCGCTCGGAGTTCGACGAGTGGATCACGCAGTTCCGCCTCCCGCCGTCGGCTCACGAGCGCGAGACGGCGACGGCGGCGACGCTCCGCGACCTCGTCGACTTCGCGATCGACAACGATACCGGCGTCGTAGAGGATCCCGACACCGGCGCGTTCCACGCGGTCTCGGGAGAGTACATCTACACCTACCGGCCTCCCTCGCCGCCGTCGTCGTCGAGCGGTGACGCGTCCGACGGAGCGGCTCCCGACGCGTCCGACGGAGCGGCGGCTGCGGACGAGGGCCGGACCGGTGGTGACCGCACTGACACCGTCGACAGCGACGGCACTGCTACCGGCGACGGGGACGGAGAGAACTGAGTCAGTGGACACCCGGCGCGTCCGCTTCGCGGGTCGCTTCGGTCTCTGAAAAGTAACCTACTTGAGGGCGGGCGGGTAATCGACAGTTGCAGTCCCGTGGTGTAGTGGCCAATCATATGGGCCTTTGGAGCCTATGACGGCGGTTCGAATCCGCCCGGGACTACTTTGCGCCGAACACGCTCGTGAGGCGCAAGTATCTTGAGCGGATTCGGGGCCCAGAAGGCGAGAGGATTCGAGCCTTCGTGGTTCGAATCCGCCCGGGACTATTCTGCCGCGATAACTCCGCGACGAGCGCCCGCTCACTCGGCCGCGTACGACGCGTCGTCGTCGTACAGCACGCACTTCGCGACCTGCGTCGGAGTCACCTGATGCGTCTCGATCGGCGCCGACTCACACGGAGTGGCGAACTCGCGTTCGATCCGCTCGCGGGCCGCGTCCGCGTCGGTCTCGTCGACCACGTCGGCGAGTACGTCGGCGAGCACGTCGTCGGCGTTCGCATCCGCCAGCTGGGCGGGGACCTCGTACGCCTCGCGGATCGCTGCCGGCGTCGGCTCGTCGTCTTCGTCGCCCGCGGTCTGTAACGGCTCCTCGGCGAGGAGGTCTCGACGGAGGTTCACGACCGCGCGCCAGTCGTCTTGGTCGAAGCTGTACCCCTCCGGTTGGACGATTCGCGGACAGCGAGGGTGGAACCGACAGCCGCTCGGCATGTCGACGGGGTCGGGGACCTCGCCGACCAGTTCGATTCGCTCTCGGTCCTCGCTCGGATCGATCCGCGGCACCGAGGAGACGAGCGCCTGCGTGTACGGGTGCTTCGGGTCATTGATGATCTCGTCGGCCGGGCCGACCTCGACCAGCTCGCCGAGGTACATGATCCCGATGCGGTCGCACATGTGTTTTAAAAGCGAGAGGTCGTGGCTGATGTACACCGCTGTCAGTCCGAGCTCCGTCTGGAGACGCTTGAACAGGTCGAGGATGCTCGCCCGGATGGAGACGTCGAGCATGCTCGCGGGCTCGTCCGCGAGCAGGAACGACGGTTCGAGCGCGAGCGCCCGGGCGATACCGACGCGCTGTCGCTCGCCGCCGGAGAGCTCGCTCGGATACTCGGGCGCGTACGCCCCCGCGGGCTCCAACCCGGCCTGTTCGATGGTCTCGTACACACGGGCGTCGCGCTCCTCCGGCGTGCCGATACCGTGGACGTCCAGCGGCTCTTTCACCCACTCGTACACGGTGAATCGCGGGTTTAACGACTGGTACGGGTCCTGGTGGATGATCTGCGCCTCCCGGCGGAACTGGTTTAACTCGTCACCACCGACGTCGGTGATGTCCTTGCCGTCGAAGTAGATGCTGCCGTCGGTCGGCTCTAAGAGGCGGATCGCAGACTTGCCGAGTGTCGTCTTTCCGCATCCGGACTCGCCGGCGAGCCCGAACGCCTCTCCTTCGCGGATGCCCAGCGAAACGCCGTCGACCGCTCTCACGGCCCTGTCGCTCTCGCCCCGGAGAATCCGTGAGATGATCCCGGTGTTGACCGGGAAATGCTTCTTGAGGTTCTCGACTTCCAGCTTGTACGTCTCGTCGTCGTCGATGCGGTTCGTCGCCTCACTCATCGTCCTCACCCCGGCCTGCGTGGCCGGTCTCCGCGTCGGATGCCGTGTCTATCGCCCCCTCGTCGACGGTCTCGTGAGCGGTTCCGACCGTCCCACCGTCTGGCGCCGCGTCTCGTGTCCCGGTCTCTTGGTCTCGCCACGTCGATTTCTTTCCGGCCTCGGCTTGGAGGTGATCGATCTCGTCGGCCCGGTGGCACTCGACGAAGTGGCCCGGCTCGTACTCCTCTGGTTCGGGCGTCACGTCCCAACACTCCTCCTCGGCGAACGGACACCGGGGTGCGAACCGACATCCCTCGTCCGGATCGACCAAGTCTGGCGGGGTCCCCGGAATGGAGATCAGCTCCTGATCGTCGTCGCTGATGTCCGGAAACGCGTTTCGAAGCCCGAGCGTGTACGGGTGTCGGGGGTTCGTAATGATCGTCTCCGCGTCGGCGATCTCGATGACGCGCCCGCCGTACACCACGGCGATGCGGTCGCACGTCTCCGAGACGACCGACATGTCGTGGGTGATCATGATCATCGCGCTGTTGATCTCCGCCTGTTTCTCCTTGATCGTCTCGAGGATCCGGTCTTGGATGACGACGTCGAGCGCGGTCGTCGGCTCGTCGGCCAACACGAGGCTCGGTTCGAGCGCGAGCGCGAGGGCGATCATCGCCCGCTGTGCCATCCCGCCCGAGAACTGGTGCGGGTAGTCGTCGATTCGGTCCGGTTCGATCCCGAGTTCGTCGAACAGGTCACGGGCCCGCTCTCTCGCTGCCGCCTTCGAGGTGTCGTCCTCGTGGTGACGGATCACCTGCACGATCTGCTGACCGACGGTGTAGACGGGATCGAAGCCGTTCATCGCGTTCTGCGGGATCATCGAGATCTCCTGCCACCGGATCTGTCGACGGAGCTCCTTGTCGGTGAGCTCGGTGATCTCGGTCCCGTCGTAGTCGATCGACCCCCCGTGTATCTCCGCGTTGTCGGGGAATAGCCGGATGATCGACTTCGCGAGGGTCGTCTTCCCGCTTCCCGACTCACCCACGAGCCCGACCGTTTCGCCGCGGTCGATCGACAGCGACACGCCGTCGGTCGCTCGGACCCAGCCGCTTTCGGCCCGGTAGTACGTCTTCAGGTCAGTGATATCGAGTAAACTCATTCTTTATGTCTCAGTTCGGGATTGATCACTTTCTCCAGCGTGCGGCCGATGAAGAACACGGACATCACGAACAGCGTGATGGCGATTCCCGGCGGGAACACCCACCACCACGCCTGCCGGATCGCGTCCGCGGAGTACACGGTGAAGATCATCTCACCCCACGACAGCATGTTCGGGTCGCCGAAGCCGAGGAACGAGAGGCTGGCCTCCGCGATGACGGCGTAGCCGACCGCGAACGCGGCGTACAGGAATGCCAGCGGAAGCACGTTGGGGAGAATGTGTTTGTACATGATCCGGACGTCGCTCGCGCCGATCGCTTCGGCGCTTTCGACGTACGGCCGCTGTTTGTGGCTCAACACCTGCGATCTGATCACCCGGGCGGTCGACCGCCAGAGGATCAACACGATCGCGCCGATGATGTTGACGATGCTGCTGCCGACGATGGCGACGAGGACGATGGCGAACGGGAGGAACGGCACCGCGTAGACGATGTCCGTGATCCGCATCAGCACGTCGTCGACCCAGCCGCCGTAGTA
>CAZNOA010000183.1:0-3646 GCA_964574565.1 uncultured Halobellus sp.
CGTCGCAGGCGAGCAGGTCGAGAACGTCCGATCTGAGTCCCATCGAACGAGCGTGAGAACGGCGGGTGTCGACAAGTGCGTGTCGTTTGGCGGCGCCGTATCGCCGCGAGTCGCGGGGCGGTACCCACCAACAAAAACCTGTTTCTAAACCGAGAAATATGCCATATCGTTCGTGATATACTTCAGAGGATTGTGTCAAAAAATCGGGGTACTGAACGGGGTCGATCCCGACTGCACACCAGTGCGTGGGAACGATGAGAGTGTTTTATCTATCTTGGTAGGTCTATCGAGAGACGATGCTTCTTCCGCCCGCCCCCTCGGGACGCCGCGGGGGTTCAGAGACGTCGATATCGACCGGCTTTCAGTCACGAACGGCGCGGCTCCGCTCCGGTGAGCGCGCCGCAGGCCGAACGCGCGCCGCAGACCGAACGCGCGCCGCGGAGGCCGTCCGATGACGCTCTCCGCGAGCGCGCCGCTGGCGCTGGTCCCGCTGGTCGTCGTCGCTGCACTGCTCGTCGGGCTGCTCTGGCCGGCTTCGCGGGCGATGCCCGTCGCGTGGCTGGCGGCCGCGGTCGTCGCCTTCCTCGCGTGGGAGATGCCGATCGCGTGGATCCTCGCGGCGTCGATCGACGGCGCGATGGCCGCGATCGAGATCCTCTGGATCGTCCTCGGTGCGCTGGTGCTTTTATATACGCTGATGAACTCCGGCGCCGTCGACCGGATCAACGCGGGATTCGCGTCGATCAGCGACGACCGCCGGGTGCAGGTCGTCCTGCTCGGGTTCTTTCTCGCGACGTTCATCGAGGGGGTCGCCGGCTTCGGCACGCCCGCGGCCGTCGTCGCGCCGCTCTTATTAGCGCTCGGGTTTCCGGCGCTGGCGGCGGTGGTCGCCGCCCTCGTCGGGCACGCGGTCGCGACCGTGTTCGGGGCGGTCGGAACGCCCGTCCTCGTCGGCTTCGAACAGCCGCTCGAAGCGGTCTCAGAGCAGATCACGGCGGGCGGGTTCGACTCCGTCGGCGCGTTCGCCGGCGCCGCCGGAGGGTGGGGGGCCGTGTTCAACGGCCTGTTGGGAACCCTGATGCCGCTTTTCGCGGTCGGGATGGTCGTCTACTTCTTCGGGGAAACGGACCCCGACGACCGGTCGCTGACGCCGGCGTTGGCGGTCGCACCGCTGTGTCTGTTCGCGGGGGTCGCCTTCGCGGTCCCGTACGTCGCCGCGGCGTGGCTCGTCGGTCCCGAACTCCCGTCGCTCATCGCCGCCATGGTCGGCGGTGCGGCCGTCGTCGCGACGCTGAAGGCGGGGTATCTCCTCCCGAAAGCGGAGTGGGAGTTCCCGCCGCGCGAGGAGTGGCCCGACCACTGGGTCGGCACCATCGAGCCCGGGAGCGAAGAGGCCGATACCGGCATCGACGCGGGAGCGAGCGGAACCGACTCCGGTGACGACCCGGGCGGTACACCAACGATGTCACTCCTCCGCGCGTGGTCTCCGTACCTCGCGCTCGTCGTCCTACTCGTCGGGACGCGCGTGATCGATCCGATCGCCACCTTCCTCCAGTCGGGCCCGGGGATGGAGATCGCGTGGAACGGTATCCTCGGCACGGAGATCGGCGGATCGATCGGATGGGCGTACGTACCCGGGACGTGGCTCCTCATCAGCGCGCTGATCGCGGTGCCGATATTCGGAATGAGTCGCGGAGCGGTGACGGACGCGTGGCGCGAGGCCCTCGGGAAGATCGTCTCACCGGCGATCGCCTTGGTGTTCGTCATCGCGATGGTCGAGATCATGCTCCAGACCGCGGCCCATCCCGGCGCCGCCGTCGACGGCAGCATGATCGTCGTACTCGCGGGCGCGACGGCGTCGGTGTTGGGCGGCGCGTACCCGTTCTTCGCGCCCGTCGTCGGGGCGCTCGGCGCGTTTATCGCCGGCTCGATCACAGTGAGCAACATCACGTTCGCGGCGTTCCAGTTCGAGATCGCACAGGAGCTCGGTCTCTCGACACAGCTCATCGTCGGCGCCCAGAGCATCGGCGCGGCGATCGGAAACGTGATCGCGATCCACAACGTGATCGCCGCGCTCGCGACGGTCGGACTCGTCGGTAACGCGGGTCGAGTGATCCGGCTCAACCTGATCCCGCTGACGTACTACCTCGTCGGCGGCGGGCTGTTGACAACGACGTTCGTCTACGTGTTGTTCCCGACGCTGTTCTGAGCGCGTCGGAACCCGTATCGGTTCGAGCGGTGTCCACTCGTTAGCGTCCGAATTCGATCTGTGCTCCCGTCCGCTGCCCGCGTGCCCCGAGTGGAGGATGCGGGCGTGTCGTTGAGCGGGAACGTAGAAAAAACCGAGTCCGACGACGCAACCGTTCTCAGTACGGAATAACGGTCAACGCGACCGCCAGGAACGGGATCAACAGAAGCAGCATCGCGATCGCGTACCCGAACATCTCCCGGGCTTTGATCCCGGTGATCGCGAGCAGCGGGAGCGCCCAGAAGGGGTTCAACAGGTTCGTGTGGGCGTCGCCGACCGCGTACGCCATCGTCGCGTGTCCGGCGCTGATGCCGTGTCCCTGCGCGGCTTCGAGCACCGACGGGCCGAGGACGATCCACTCGCCGCCGCCGGAGGGAACGAACATGTTGACGATGCCCGCGGTGACCCACGCGATCACGGGGAACGTCTCCGGCGTCGACACCGCGAACATCGCCTCCGCGATCGTCTCGGAGAGTCCGGAGAAGTTCATGATTCCCTGAATCCCGGCGAAGAAGGGGAACAGCAGCACGATGCCCGCCGCCGCCGTCGCCGCGTCGCCGAACCGGTCGCGGTAGTGTTTGGGACGGGCGTAGATCGCGAGCCCGATGAAGAGGAACGCGAAGTTGACCAGATTCAGTCCGAGCGCGTCCAGTCCGGCGATGGCGAACTGGTAGACGACGACGGCGACGCCCGTCAGTGCGATGATTCCGCCGAGCAGTCGGCTGTTGTTGATCCGCTCTGCGGGCACCGGATCGCTGTCCTCCTCGTCGCCGCGCGGGTCGTCCCCGCCGTCGGTGGCCGGGTCGAACAGCGACTCCTCGTCAACGTAGTCGGTGATACCGCGGGCGCGGTCGCCGGACGGCGAAAGCGCGTACAGCACGATACACGCGAAGATGATCGAGGTGACCGTCAGGGTGAGCGCGTACGTGCTGAAGATGGTCGCCGAGGCGGGCACGACGCCGTCGAGGATGCCGAGTTCGATGAACTCGTTACCTTCCGACGCGATGAGCAGCGGCGCCGACCCGGAGAGGCCCCAGTGCCACGTCAGGCCGAGCCCCATGTAGCCCGCGACACACAGGACGGGATAATGAACGTCGATCCCGTTTTCGTGAGCCGTCTTCCCCATCTCGCGGGCGAAGATCGCCCCGATGATCAGGCTGAGTCCCCAGTGGACCCACGCGAGCGTCATGGCCGCGAAGCCGACGAGGACGGCGGCCTGCTTGCCGTCGTTCGGAATTTGCGTGAGCCGACGGAGAATCGCGTTTACTCGCGGGTGGTACGCGACGACGAAGCCGGTCATCAGGATCAGCGTCATCTGCATCGCGAACTGCAGGAACAGCCAGAAGCCGTCGAACCAGAACAGCACCGTCTCGAAGGGGCCCGTCCCCTCGACGACCA
>CAZNOA010000184.1:0-3638 GCA_964574565.1 uncultured Halobellus sp.
CCGTCACGCCCATCGCGTCGCCGTGGCTCTCGCCGTACGTCGTCACCTGAAAGAGCCGGCCGAACCGGTTTCCGTTCATACCCAATCCTGTGGGCGAGGGCATATAGGGGTTGCAATCCGCGCAAACGCGTCGGGGTCAGTGCGACCCGGCAGAGCCGTCGCGCACTCGCTACGAAACCGATGCCTGTTTATTAGTGACTCCCGTCGGTGGGCCCGTGCGCGACCGTCTCACATCCGATCTCGGCGTGTACGCGCTCTCGGGAGCGTTCTCGCTTGTCGTCTTCGTCGTCGCCCTCGCGATCCTCGCGAGGACGCTGCCCGACGGTCTCGGGGACCGACAGCTCGTCGGACTCGTCGCCGGCTACCTGCTGTTCGTCGGCGCGTACGCCGTCGCCTGGGTCATCTACACGGGGATCGACAGCCGCGAAGAGGTGTGAGGCCGGACACGCGGAGCCGCGGCGCGCTCGAACGCCGCGCGCGGTCCGAGTACTTCCGAACTCGCGAACGTCGTGAGGGGTCGATCGCGTTCCTCGAGAAGCCCGCTCCCGACCTCGAGTAGATCCGCTCTCCGGTGACACGAATGAGGCGCCCGACACGTCGGCGCGTGTCACGCCGGGCTCGCGAGACGGCGCAACCGCCACGCTTTATTAATCCGCGCGAGTACCGGCGACATGGACCAGTTGCGGCAGTCGCTCCTCGACGCGCCGATCATCGAGAAAGGCGAGTACCAGTACTTCGTCCACCCGATCAGCGACGGCGTTCCCATGCTCAAACCGGAGCTGCTCCGGGAGATCGTCATCCGGATCATCCGGAAGGCGGAGCTCGAGAACGTCGACAAGATCGTCACGCCCGCCGCGATGGGGATCCACATCTCCACCGCGCTCTCGTTGATGACCGACATCCCGCTCGTCGTCATCCGCAAGCGACAGTACGGCCTCGACGGCGAGGTTCCGCTGTTCCAAGAGACCGGCTACTCGGAGTCCGAGATGTACATCAACGACGTCGAGGAGGGCGACCGCGTGCTCGTCCTCGACGACGTGCTCTCGACCGGCGGCACGATGAAGGCGATCCTCGACGCGCTCACGATCGAAGTGGGCGCCGAGGTCGTCGACGTCGTCGCCGTGATCAAGAAGGCCGGCGAGAACGAGCTCGACCAGACGGACTACAACGTGAAGACGCTCATCAACGTCACCGTCGAAAACGGCGAGGTCGTTATCGTCGACGCGAAAGGCGACGACTAGCGTCGACGGAGTAAACCGGCTCAGGCCGCAGCCGACTCTTCTGACGGCGGGCCGACAGCGGAAGCCGACCGTCGTGGCTCACGCCCGCTTACCTAGTCCGGAGCTCGTCTTTGTCTTTGATGACCCGAACGTCTCCCTCGCCGGACGTCACCTCGTTGACGAGGTCGTACAGGTCGTTTTGCAGGCCGGCCGGGAACGTGAGGACGCCGACCCACGAGCCGTCGTTCTGCCACTCCTCGCGTTCGAGGTCGCCGAACTCGCGGACCTGCGCTTGTCCGGAGCCCGCGTAGTCGGCCGGCAGCTGGACCGCCATCGTCACTTCCTCGAACCGGATCGGGATCACGGGGCGCAGCGCGTCGAGCGCGTCGTCGACCTGGTTCTCGACCGGCTCCATCGGGTCGACTTGGAAGCCGGCCTCCTCCAAGGCCCGCTCGATCCGTTCGGGCGGGTGCGGGGAGTCGTCCATCTGCGGGTTCACCGCGTTGCGCGTGATCGTGGTGACCAGCTGATTGTGTTTCCGTTCGAGCATCTCCGCCCGCTGCTCGGCGGTGATCTGGATCTCTCCGCGCTCGACCACCTCGGGGATTATCTCCAGCGGGTCCGTCGTTCCGAACACCGTTTCGAGGTCCTCCTCGGCCGGCCGGTCGCCGCGAGCGGCGTTCTCGAAGACGTCTTCGGCGGCGATGACGTCCTCGAGCTCCCCGTCGAACTCCCCGCGTTTCATCGCGAGGGCGGCGTCCGGATCGATCAGTACCTCGAACCGTTCCCCGTGCGACTCAAGTCGGGCGGTAACCGCCTCGTCGAGCGATATCATACCTCTTGCTACCACCCCCGAAGTAAAAAGCCTCCCGCGTGCTCGCGAGGAGAACGGAATGAGCGACAGAATCGGGCTGTCGGACGCCAAACGGTCCGTCCCGGCGTCAGCGGTCGGCGGACGGTCGCTCGTCCGACCAGTCGGCTCGACAGGGCTGTGAACAGAAGTGTCGGTGACGGACGGCGTCGCCGTCCACCCACGTGACCGTTCGACGACCGGCACCCAGCGCCGGCTCTCCACACGTCACACAGCGCGGCGCGGACTCCTCGTCGACGTCTTCCTCGAGATCGGAAGTCGGATCTACCATACTCGTGGGTGCACCTCCGGACACTTGAACCCGCGAAGGGCGGCAGTTCTGGCCGGACGGGATCGGTGGTCGACGGCGCCCCGGTGGGACCGGCGACCGTCAAATCGCCGCGTCGCGTCCGCGCTATCGACGCAGCGGATTGTCCTCCCGTCGCCACTGCCCCTCGGACGTCGCCGCGCTCCGTTGTGAGGGGTGACGAACCGACAGCTCCGTCTCGGCCCGGACGTCCGTCAGCGTTCGCTCGCGGCCGTCCGCCCATCGGACGTCGACTCTGACGGGGTCGGTCGCACCGAGCCCGAAGTGTGCGACCGGTTCGGTCTGACAGAGACACCCGCCGCCGGCGTCGATCGCCCGCCGCTGGACGCCGGCCGTGGTCTCGAGCCGCACGACCGCTCCGCGGGCCGGCGCCCCGTGTCGGGTCGTGGGGCGTATCCGGAGCCAGCCGGCCTCGCTGGCCGCGTCGGACTTGTACACAGTGAGCGGCTGTGCGGCCACCTCGCCGTGGACGACGACGAGTTCGAGGACGCCGTCACCGTCGAGGTCCGCGGCGACGGCGCCGGTTCCGAACCCGTCCGGCTCCGCCGCCGGACCGGGGTCGACGCGCCGCCAGCGAGGGGGCGCATCGCACTGCCCGCCGGCGTCGACCCGCTCGAACAGCCGATTCCGGCCGCCGAACACGTTGTAAAACAGCTCCTCTCGGCCGTCGTTGTCGAAGTCGGCGGCGACGACGGTCCGGATGGGACCGGGATCGCGCAGGGGCGGCGGCGTGACCTCGACGAACTCACCGGCATCGCCGCGACGGAACAGCCGATTCGGCGCGTCGTCGTTGCCGACTGCGAGGCCGAGGGACCCGCCTTCGTCGACGAGGGCCGCCCCGCGCGTGTCACCGGTCGGATCCGTCAGCTCCGGGCCGGGATCGATCGGCTCGTAGTGGCCGCGCTCGTTTCGGAACAGCCGGTTCGGCCCCCGGTCGACGCCCGCGAACAGGTCGGCCGCGCCGGCGAGAGAGGGCACCGCCAACAGCGAGCGGCACCCCCCGTCGACCTCTAACCCGACGGCTCCGGCCATATCCGTTATCTCGCCGTCGTCACCCAGCTCGTAGAAGGCGAGCGGCGCGGCGTATCCCGAGACTGCGACGCCGTACCGCCCCGTTCCGAGCCGGTCGAGCGCCGTGACAGAGCGACCGGCGCGGACGTCCAGCCGGTCCGTGTTCACGGTCAAGGCGAACACGTCCGTCCAGCGGTACCGCTCGGACTCGAGCCGGTTCAAGAGGAGG
>CAZNOA010000185.1:0-3634 GCA_964574565.1 uncultured Halobellus sp.
CGTCCGCACCGTAGCGGCGGTCGCCCGACACTCGTGAGCCGCCGGCTCGTTCAGTGAACGGTCCGGTCGTCGCTCGTGTCGATATCCTCGATCGGGTCGGCGTTGCCGAAGTCGGGGGCGGGCCCGTCGCCCGGGGCGGCCCACTCGACGCCGTTACGGAGGACCTGACGAACGTCGTCGTCGTAGTACACCGGGTACGTCTCGTGGCCGGGCCGGAAGTAGAACACCTTCCCGTTGCCCCGGCGGTAACAGCAGCCGGAGCGGAAGGTCTCGCCGCCGGCGAACCAGGAGTTGAAGACGAGGGTGTCGGGCGCGGGGATGTCGAAGCGCTCGCCGTACATCTCGGCCTCGTCGAGTTCGATGTACTCGTCGAGCCCGTCGGCGATCGGGTGGCTCGGCTCGACGACCCAGAGCCGCTCCGTCTCGGCGGCCTCCCGCCACTTCAGCGAGCAGCTGGTCCCCATCAGCCGCTTGAAGATCTTCGAGTAGTGTGCGGAGTGGAGCGCCAACAGCCCCATGCCGTCCAGCACGCGGTCGTGGACGCGCTCGACGACCTCGTCGCGGACCTCGTCGTGGGCGGCGTGGCCCCACCACGTGAGCACGTCGGTGTCGTCGAGCACGTCCTCGGTGAGCCCGTGGTCCGGACCCTCGTCGAGCGTGGCGGTGTGTACCTCGTGGCCGCCCGCCTCGAACACCTCGGCGAGGACCGCGTGAATCCCGTCCGGGTAGAGGTCGGCGACGACGTCGCTCTCGCGCTCGTGGCGGTACTCGTTCCAGACCGTGACGCGTGCCATGAGCGCGCTCGGCCGCGAACCGACTTGTAGCCTCGTATTTCGGCCAGAGGGCAGGGAGTTCTCGACGCCACGACCGCGCGGCGGTGCTTACACCCCGCAACGACCGCCGGCCGTCCCGGGAGTCAGCCCGAGAACTCGGATTCGCTCACCCGGACGATCAGCGTCTCGTCGACGTCGCGGAGGTCGTACTCGGGCGTCTCGCCCTGCGTCCGACGGACGTACAGCGGTTCGACCGGCCGACCGTCGGCCAGCCCGAACACCTTGAGCCGCTGGTCCGTCTCCTCCGGGGGGACTTCGCCGTCGCGCACCTCTCGCGCGAGGTCACGCGAGAGCCACTCGTCGGGCGAGACCGACGGTTCTCGGACGAGCGCCTCGTCGACGAACCGAACGAGATACCAGTTGAGGTCGTTCAACAGCGAGACCGCCGCCCCGAGGCTCACGGTGTCGACGGCGAGGCTGTTCGCGAACGGCTCCTCGATCTCGTAGGTCGCGAGCGCCTCCCGAGCCGTCTCCCGCGAGAGCAGCTCGTAGGTGAGGTTCACGTCCGGGTCGCCGAGGAGACACACCCGCGTCATAGCCGAGTCTTCGGTCGGCGCGCGCAAATCGGTTGTGGTCGAGCGTCTCGTTCGCGACGACGGTCGCGATGATCGGGTCACCCCCGAGAACCGCATCGACATCGAAGACCGAAGCGAATGGGGGATCGACGGGCGGACTACGGCTGGTCAGTGACGAAGACAAATTTCGCTCCGCCGCCGTCGCTTTCCCCGATAGAGATCCGCCAGCCGTGCGCGTCAGCGATCTGAGAGACGATGGCGAGTCCGAACCCGTTTCCGTCGGTAGCCGTCGAGTATCCGGCCTCGAGGACCGAATCCCGCTCCGATTCCGGGATCCCCGGTCCGTCGTCGGCGACGAAGAACCCGCTGTCGGTGGCCGCGACGGTGACGGTGACCGATCCGGCGGCGGTGTGTTCGTCCGCGTCGCCGGACCCCGCCCGGCCGCTCGTGGTGCCGTGCTCGACGCTGTTGCGGAACAGGTTCTCCAAGAGCCGTTGGAGGCGGGTCGCGTCGGCGACGACCGTCCCGTCCTCGACGACGAATTCGGTCTCCGTGGGGCCGCCGGTCGAAGCCGTCGTCGACCACGCGTCCCGCGCCACCACGACCAGCGAGACGGGTTCCGTGTCGGTCGCCGTCGCCCCTTCGCGGGCGAGCGTGAGGGTGTCGTCGATGATCCGCTCCATCCGGTCCAGCGCGGATTCGACCCGGTCAAACGCCGATTCGTCGCCCTCGCGGGCGAGCTGCAGGTACCCTTGTGCGACCGAGAGCGGGTTGCGCAAGTCGTGTGCGACGACCGACGCGAACTCATCGAGGCGCGCTTGCCGCCGCTCGCTCTTGTCGGAGCTGCGGATGGCCGTCCGGCGCTGTTGATCGTACAGCCCGAACAGGAGGCCGAGCAGCGTCCCTCGCACGAACGCGTTCACGAGCGCGAGAAACCGTTCCGTGAGTATCACGCCCTGCGTCTGTTGGTACAGGATCGTCGACGCTTCGACGCCGGCGACGAGCGTCCCGCCGAGCAGACACCACGCGAGGGTCCGCCGGGTGACGGCGGTCTGGTCGTCGTACCGGATCCAGATCAACACGCCGAGCAGACCGAGAGCGAACGCGACCGGAACGAGCGACCCGACGAGGACAGTGACCGGGTCCGCGCTGGGAGAGCGTAAGAACTGCGCGCCCCGGACGCCGATCCCGACGACCCCGACCAGTGCGACGACCAGCCAGGATCGCGTCACGGACATGGGGGTTGCTGATCGCAGACCGAGCGCCCGGATAAATAGCTTCTCACATCGCGTGAGACGTCGACACGCCCGCGACGGTCAGAATCCTGATGCGCCCGCGACGGTCAGAACGTCGAGACGTCGCCTTCGATGACGCTGCGGGTCACGTCGCTGACGTTCTCCAGCTCGTCGTCGATGATCGCGAGGACCTCTGCTTCGATGTCGCTCAGCTCGACCCCTTCTTCGGTGACGAGCTGGGCGTCGGCGACGTGCGGCTCGTCGATCGGCCGACCGATCTGCGAGAGGAGCCTGACCTGCAGGTCGCGGATCCCGTCGACCTCGTCGGTGACGGACTCGGCGATGCGCGTCGACAGGAGGTTGTATATCTTCCCGATGTGGTTGACCGGGTTCTTCCCGGAGGTCGCCTCCATCGACATCGGCCGGTTAGGCGTGATCAGCCCGTTCGCGCGGTTGCCACGCCCGACGGAGCCGTCGTCGCCCTGCTCGGCGGAGGTGCCGGTGACGGTGAGGTACACCGACCCCTCGTCGTAGTCGTCGGCGGTGTTGACGTCGACGTGGACCGTTCGGTCCGTGTGCGACTCGGCGAGCCCTGTGACGAACTCGCGGACGTTCTCGACGGCGTCGTCGTAGTCGTCGAGACCGTCGACGTACTGGTCGACCATCGCGGCCGCCACCGTGATGTCGATGCGGTCGCCCTCGCGTTTGCCCATGATCTTCACGTCGGGGCCGAGCTCGGGGTGATCGTCGTGATACGTCGTGTTGAGCGCCCGCTCGGCCTCGTGAACGATCGTCTCCGTTTCGGTCAGCGGCGCGTGGCCGACGCCGAAGGAGGTGTCGTTCGCCATCGGCACCTGCTGGGTCTCCTCGCCGAAGACGTCCTGGAGGTCGCCCGACCCCTCGCCGAGCCTGGCGTCGACGACGATGTCGGTGCCGTACTCCAGCTCCGGGATCGCCTCGGAGAGGTAGTCGCGCGCGGCCGCCAGCGCGGTCGAGTCGACCGGGAGCTGTTCGCCGTCGTACTCCTTCGTGGCGCGGCCGACGATGAGCA
>CAZNOA010000186.1:0-3633 GCA_964574565.1 uncultured Halobellus sp.
ACGCCGACGACGATCACCGGCCAGTGGCCCAGCGCGGACCGGAAGTTCCGGTCTGCTCCCGCTCCCGACGGGAGCGGATGCCGGCGGATGACGACCGCCAGAATCGCCGTCACGACGAGGGCGACGGCCGCGAGCAGGTGGAAGACCGCGCCCCACCCGGCGACGAGCAGCACGGCGACGACGACGCCCGGCGCGAGGACCGCCGCCAACTGGCTGGCAGAGCCGTGAATCCCGATGGCGCGCCCTCGTGCGCCGGGGAACAGCTCCGCGACGAGCGGGACGGCGGCGACGAAGTAGGCGCCCGACGCGAGCCCGATGAACAGCGCGCCCGCCTGTAGCTGGCGGATCGTCCCCGCGCTGCCGGTGAACGCCGCTGCGAGCGCGAGCGCGACGCCGGAGCCGATGACGACGTAGTGGCGCGGGACCCGAGTAAGGAGGTATCCGACCGGGATCCGAGGGGCCGCGGAGCCGACCCACACCAGCGTCGTCACGGTGCCGACGACAGCGGGGCTGGCGGCGAACTCCGCGCCGATGGTCGGCACCAGTGGGGCGAAGCCCACGCGCCCGAGGTTGACGAGGAAGACCAGCCCACAGAGCCCAGCGAAGACGCGGCGTGTCACTCCGAATCGTCGTCGCTCCGCGGTCTCAAGGGTTGCGAAGTGCCGCTCGCCCGAGGGGACGCGGTCTCAAGCCGGGCCGGCGTGGGCGATGGCGGCCCGGGGCACGTCGAACACGGGTGAGCAGTCGAACACTACTGAGCAGTCGAATACGGGTAAGCAAAAATTAACTGTCGGCTCCGCTGGCGGCCGCATGGTAGCCGGCGCACTCACCGTCCGGTTACGGCGTGCAGATGTCGTGGAGGTCGCTGAGGTCGTCGATCTCCCACGTCGGCCAGACGTTCAGCTCCCAGTCGCGGCGGTGCGGGCGCCGGATGAACGCGGAGTCGATGCCGGCGTTCTCGGCGGCCCGCACGTCGGACTCGTTGTCGCCGACGAACAGGGCGGTGCCGGCGTCGAGGTCGGAGAGCGCCTGCTCGATGTAGTGGGGGTTCGGCTTGCGGAGCTGAAGTGAGTGGATCGTCGGCTCGCGACCGTACGCGGCCCCCATTCGCTCGAAGCCGTCGAAGTGCTCGACGAGGAAGTCGACCGTCGCCTGCTGGTTCGACGAGACGATTCCCATCTCCACGTCGAGGTCCTCCAGCTCGTTGAGGTCGTCGTACGGGGTTTTGCGCCCCTCCCGGGCCTCCTGTTGTTGTGCCCTCGAGACCACGTCGTCGCGGGTCCGCCAGAACGACCCCGGATCGAGGTCGTACGTCTGACAGACGGTCCCCACGCTGCCGGGGGTCGCACCGATGGTCATGCGCTCTACGTCGTCCGGATCGGGCTCCTCGACGCCGCACTCCTCGAACGCGTCCCGGGTCGCATCCCGGAGCACGTCGAAGCGCGTGCGGCCCACGAGGACACCGTCGTTGTCGAACACGACGGTATCGTAGCTCATACAGTCCGATGTCGCCCAGTACTTAAAAGCGTTTCACAAAATCATACCGCGGTGACACGCGACACAGCTACACGCGACATACGTATGTTCGGACCGCGAGTGGTCGGGTGACGACGAACGCACTCGCCGTCCGCATGCTCAACGTCCGATTTATACCGCCGCGACCCCGCTCGGACGTATGCGCGTCAGCGTCATCGGCGGGAGCTCGATCGGACCGGAGACCGCGGCGGTCGCCGAGACACTCGGCAGAAGGCTCGCGAACCGCGGCCACACCGTCGTCTGTGGCGGACTCGGCGGCGTCATGGAGGCCGTCTGTCGTGGCGCGAGCGAGGCCGACGGCGAGACGATCGGGATCCTCCCGACCGACCGCCGTGGGGACGCGAACCCGTACGTGACGACGCCGATCGCGACCGGGATGGGTCACGCCCGCAACGCGCTCGTCGTAATGAACGGCGACGCCGCGATCGCCGTCGACGGCTCGTACGGCACGCTCTCGGAGATCGGTCTCGCGCTCGCGCACGGTCGAGCGGTCGCCGGACTCGACACGCACAAGATCGCGGGCGTCGAGGCGGTGGAGTCGCCCGCCGAGGCGGTCGACTACGTTGAGGCCGAAGCCGGCGGGGCCGACCGACCCGCGTGAGTCACAGCTTCCGCGAGACGTCGTTGCGGGCGCGCCCGACGCCCGGGAGACTGCCCCACGACCGGCCGAGGGCGGAGTAGGCGGCGACGCTGAAGTAGAACCCGACGAACACCGCGGCGACGGCTCCGAGTACCGGAACCACGTTGAGCACCGCGGCGACGAGCCCACCGATCAGGAGCACGGCGACCATCGTCACCCACGCGACCGCGTACGGGCGGGACATCCAGATCGGCTTCAGGAGCCAGACGTCGAACGCGGAGCCGATCGATCGCGTCCGAGCGAAGTTCGCCAACGCCGCCGGGAGCAGGTACCCGACGAGGACCGCGAGGACGAGGGAGACGAGCCCGGCGAGGAGGAGACCGAGCAGACCGAGGGCGCCGTCTCCGCCGCTGACCCCCGAGATACCGACGAACACCCCACCGATGCCGACGAGCAACGGGATGAAGCCGTAGACGACGGCGATCGCCGCGGCCTTGATTCCTGTGACCGCCATCTCGCCGAGTTCGTCGAACACCGGCGGGTCCTCGTCGCCGGCGGCGGTGCGGTCGATCACTTCCACGAGGTAGCCGGCGAGGACGAACAGCGGAACGAGGAGGAATCCGAACAGCGTGAGCAGACCGCCGACGAGAACGGTCTTCACGACGTCGTCGCTCTCTGCGGGGTATCGCACTGCCGACGCTATCGATTCGATCATCCCGTCTGACTCGTCGCTGAGCACGTGCCCGGGTTCGGTCTGCATCCCGGTGTCGCCTCTGTCAGTTACCATGAGATGGCCGTCCGTCACGACGAGAATATAAAGTTATACTCAGTGAACCGGCACGACTTCGCCGAAATACAACGTTATACGGCCAGCGGGGGTCCTGAGGAGACCAGAGACGAGGTGGCTGCGGGTAGGTCCCCGTTACCAGGTGTCGTGGAACGTGTCGAACTCGATCGAGTCGAGCGGCTTCTCGCCGATCGCCGCCTCGTACTCTCCGGGGGTCAACATCGGCTTGTGGAACCGCGGCCCGTCGTCGGTCGTGATCCGCGGACAGCCGGTGTTGACGAACGCGTCCATGTCGAAGTTGCGGAGGCGGTCCGGCGTCACCTCGTCCATCGTGATCAGGTAGGCGTTCTCGTTGTTCTCGACGATCTCTTGGGCGGTCTCCCAGCGGCCCTGTCCGATCTTCGTACAGAAGATGACGCCCCACTTCTCGGCGCCCATCGCCTTGTGCACCGAGGCGTAGCGCTGTTTGAGGAACTGATCGTGTTCCGCGACGGAGACCGCGTTGTTGACGGGGTCGGCGATGACCACGCGCTTCTCGGGGTGCTCCATCGCGAGCCCGACCGGGTGGAACTTCCCGCCGCCGACGTACAACACCTGATCGGCGGGGATGTCCGCGGAGGCGTAGTTGCAGCCGAGCACCTGCCCCTCCTTCGTGAGCCGGTCGTCGCCCCGTCGCGTGTGGACCTCGTAGCCGCGCTCCTCTAACCAGTCGGTCATCTCCTCGAAGCGG
>CAZNOA010000187.1:0-3569 GCA_964574565.1 uncultured Halobellus sp.
ACGCGCTCGACCGCGTTGGGGCCGCCCGTCGAGGCGGCGATCACCACGGTCAGCGGGCCGGCGACCGCCGCAGACGACGACGCCGTCGAGGACGGCGCTGCCGTCGCGCTCGACCGGGCCGGCGACCGAGACGCGCTCGCCGACGCCGCGGCGCCGTCGGCGTCGCGCTCGCGCCGGTCCCGAGTCGCGGCTTCGAGGTCGGCGTCGGCGACCGAGCGGACGGCTTCGACGAGCCGCTCCGACTCCTTCGAGACGCCGGTCGAGACTTCGCCGCCGGGCTTCGAGAAGAAGTCGACCGCGCCGCGTTCGAGCGCTTCGAAGGTGACATCGGCGCCCTCAGCGGTGTGTGCCGACAGCATCAACACCGGGGTCGGCGTCTCTTCCATCAGCCGTTCGACCGCTTCGAGCCCCCCCATGCCCGGCATCTCCACGTCCATCGTCACGACGTCCGGACGCGTCTCGGCGACGACAGACAGCGCCTCCGCGCCGTCGCCGGCCTCACCGATCACCGTCACCCCGGCGTCCGTCAGGAGGTCGGCGATCAGCCCCCTCATGAACGGAGAGTCGTCGACGACCACCGCCCGGACGGAGCCGTCGTGACCGCCTCGCCGATCCGTCGTCCTGCTCATGTCTGTAAGCGGCCGCAGAATTAGCATAAACCCATGGACCCAGGAATCACCCCTGATAATTCAGGGGACACGGTTATTGGAGCGTCCGTCACAGGTCCCGCTATGGCAGCCACGGAAGCGGATGTCGAAGCCACGAAAGTGCTCGAGTTCGGCCTCGGCGACGGGACGTACTGTCTGGACATCGGGGTGATCGACGAGATCGTCGACGCCGGCGAACTCACGCGGATCCCCAACTCCCCGGACCACGTCGAGGGCGTGATGGATCTGCGCGGGCGGACGACCACTATCGTCGATCCGAAGACGCTGTTCAACATCGACGAAGCGGGGCCGCAAGAGCGGATCGTCGTCTTCGACGACGGCGAAATCGACGAGGGCGGCACCGTCGGCTGGATGGTCGACGAGGTGTTTCAGGTCCGCGACGTCGGCCCCGAAGACGTCGATCAGGGGACGACGATCGACGACGAGGGCGTCCGCGGCATCGTCAAATCCGACGACCGGTTCGTCGTCTGGGTGTCGCCGGATATCGACGACGTCGAAGCGAGCGATGTCGGCCCCGCCGAGGCGGAGTCGTAGCGGCCGACCGCTTCACGCGTATCGACAGGTCCCGCTGCGTATCTCGCTTCCCTCGCTTCTCTCGGTTCCGAACCCCGCAGGCGCGGGCCGGAGACCGGTCACACGGGAACAGATCCACCGATCGACCGTTCTCACCGGTGAGAACCGGGAGCCAACCCTTATTTGATCGCTGACGAGTTCTCTCCTATGCGCGCCTCAAGCGGCGTTCCCGGGTTCGATGACCTCGTCGACGGGGGATTCCCGAAGAACCGTCTGTACGTTGTCAGCGGGCCTCCGGGAAGCGGAAAAACCACGTTCTGCGCGCAGTTTGCCGCACAGGGCGCCCGCAACGGGGAAGACGTGTTGTATATCAGCATGCACGAGACGAAAGAGGGGATCCGACGGGACATGAGCGGCTACGAGTTCGGGTTCGACCGGGCGCTCGACACGGACCGGATCACGTTCCTCGACTCCTTCTCGTCGGACGGACGGCGCTTCTTCGGTCTCCCGGGCGAGCGACGGGACCGCTCCGGGGTGACGAACCGCCTCACCGGCTTCATCAACTCCCGGGACATCGACCGCGTCGTCTTCGACTCCACGATGCTGTTGCGGTTCCTCCTCGACGACGACGAGGACACGATGATCCAGCTGCTCTCCTCGCTGAAACGGACCGACGCGACGACGCTGCTCATCTCGGAGATGACCGATCCGGACGCCTACTCGGAGGAACACTACCTCGCGCACGGGGTCGTGTTCATGCACAATTACCTCGAAGACGACGGGATGCGCCGCGGGATCCAGGTGTTGAAAATGCGCGGGACGGACGTGGACACCGACATCCAAAACGTCCAGTTCACGGACGGCGGACTCCGCGTCGGCTCCGCGGCGACGGTGACTCACTGATGTACGACCGGCTATTCGGCACCGAATGGGAGGAGATAACCCGCGAAGAGGCGGTGAAACGGGCCTTCGCGCTCGGCGTCGCCGCCGGCATCGGGAGCGAACGCCCCGCGGAGCTCGACCGGGTGTTGGAGGCGTTCCCCAGCGCGTACGATCGGAGCCTCGTGGAGCTCGCGTACGACGAGGGGCGAACGAAGGCGCTCGAGGCCGCCGCCGAGACCGACGACGATGAGGAGGTCTGGAACGAGCTCGTCGACGCGGCGGGCGTGCCGCGGACCGCTCCGGTGTCGGCCGCGCTCCCGGGTGCTATAACGGAACTGACACTGACGAAGGAGCCGCAGAAGGGACCGCCGTCCTCGCTCAGCTTCCCGTCGATGCTCCGGAAGTGATCCCTCGGAAGGGTTTTATCCGACACTCGCTCAAACCAGACACATGACCGTGCTTCCCGACGCTGTCCGCGACGCCGACAGCGTGCTCGTCAGCGGCCCCCCGATGAGCGGGAAGTACGACCTCTTCAACCGACTGCTCGCCGAGTGGTCGACCGGCCCGGTCGTGATATCGACCGGTCGGACCGCGGAGAAGGTGCGGAGCGACTACGAGGAAATCACCGGGCGGGACGGTGACGAGGTGATCGTCGTCGACTGTGTCACACACGAGCAGGGCGACAAGCTCGACGACACGCCGACGACGAAGTACGTCGGCAGCGCCGGGAACCTCACCGACATCGGGATCAAGTTCACGGACGTGGTCGAGTCGTCGGCCGGCCGCGAGCGCGCCGTCGGCATCTACTCGCTGTCCCAGCTGTTGATGTACTGGGACCCGGAGCGGATCTACCGGTTCACCCGTGTGATGACCTCGCAGACCTCTGGCGAGGGGTGGCCGTTCGTCGGCGTGCTCGGGTCGACGGCCCACGACGAGCAGGTCGTCCACACGCTCCACGAGCCGTTCGAGGTTGTCGTCGAGACGCGAGTCGACGGCGACGAGCGGGAGTTCCGCGTCCGCGGTCGGGTCGGCGGCCCGTCGGAGTGGACGCAGTTCTGACGGCGGCGAGCCCTCACCCGATCAGCTCGAACTCGACGCCGAGCGACGGCGCGTCGACGATTCCCCAGTAGACGAAGCGATGCGTCCCGGGGCCGAGCGGCGGACAGACGTCGAGTTCGCGGTCCGGAACGGCGGTCGCGAGCGACTCCTCGTCGAGCCTGAGCGACCAGCTGTACGAGGCGCCCGGATCGAGGACCGTCTCCGACCGCGGGAGTTCGACCGCCTCGCCGGTCGTCGAGCCGCGGACGTCGAGCCATCCGTCGCCGGTCTCCCGCTGGATCGAGTACGCGTGCTCGCCGAGGACGTCCGACGGCTCGTCACCGGTGTTTCGAAGGACGAGCCGGAGGGACTGTCCGTACGTCTCCGAGGTCCCCTCCGCCGAGAGCTCGAACCGCGTGTCGGGCGCGTCCACGGTCGTCCCCTCGACCGGCTCCTCGAACGGCTGCG
>CAZNOA010000188.1:0-3553 GCA_964574565.1 uncultured Halobellus sp.
CTCACCGCTCAGTTCTCGCGAATCGGTCTCACCGCTCAGTTCTCACCGACCACGTCGACGCCGCTCACTTCGAACCGAGCGCCGGTCGCTCCCGACTCCGCATCCCGGTCCGCGACCGTGACCGCCCACCCGTGCGCGTCCGCGACCTGCTCGACGATCCTGAGGCCGAATCCGGTTCCGGTCCGTGTCGTCGAGACCCCCGCGTCGAAGACCTCGTCGCGACGCTCGGCCGGGATTCCGGGTCCGTCGTCGGCGACGTAGAACCCGTCTCCGTCGTCGAGCGGCCCGATGACGACCTCCACGTCCGCGCCGCCGTGCTCCACGCTGTTTCGGAACAGGTTCTCCAAGAGCTGCCGCAGTCGGCTCTCGTCGGCCGCGAGCGTTATGTCGGCCGCGACGGAGAGGGTCGCCGACGCGGTGTCCACGTTCAGCCAGCAGGCCTCGGCGACGGCGGCGAGGCTGACCGGCGCGGTCTCTCGTACTCGCCGTCCTTCCCGCGCGAGCGCGAGGAGGTCGCTGATCAGCGACTCCATCCTGTCGTGAGCCTGCGCGGCCGCGTCGAGGTGGTCGCTGTCACGCTCCTCGCGGGCGAGCCCGACACGCCCCTGTGCGACGTTGAGCGGGTTCCGGAGGTCGTGTGAGACCACGCTGGCGAACTCCTCCAGTCGCTCGTTCTGTCGCTCGAGCTCTTTGCTCCGCTCGTGGAGCCGCCTCGTTCGCGCCTCCGACTGGAACGCCGTCTGCGTGGCCGTCGCGAGGATGCGCGCGAGGAACTCGTCGGTGTCGTCGAACACGTCCGGCTCCCGCTCGCCGATCGCGATCGTGCCGTACTCGCCGAACGGGAGGATCATCAGGCTCCTGAGAGGGGTTCCGGCGTCGAACGCGTCCTCCGTCTGGATGTCGTCGTAGACCCGGGTCTCGCCCGCCTCGAACGCCCGCCAGTTGAGGCTCCCGTCCTCGGGGGTGAAGACGCGCCGCTCGGGAAGCAGCTCCGCGACCGACTCCGAGACGGCAGTCGGAACGAGCCCCCCCGCCGCCTCGTCGTACTCTCGAACGGTGACGATCGAAAAGCCGAGCACGTCCGCGGCGGCGTCGACGATTCGGTCGGCGATCGCCGCTCTGGACTCCGCTCGAACCAGATTCCGGGTCGCGTCGTGGAGCCGTTCCAACCGCGACTCGCGTTCGATGCGATCGAGCGAGGCTTCGAGGTGGTTCGCTAAGATCTCGGCGATGAGCACGTCCGTATCGGTGAACGCGTCCGCGGTCGACGCGGAGATGATGAACAGCCCGTGGTCGCCGATCGGGTGGAGCACGATGCTCTCCGCCGGCGTCTCCTCATCAAGTCGGTCCGACGTCGACAGTTGTGAGATGGGCATGGGTTCGTCTCCCTCGAACGCCGTCCACGCGAGCGCGGCGCGCGAGCCGGCGGGGGCGTCGCGGTCGTACGACGGGAGTTCGTCGAAAAAAGCCGCCACGGAGTCGGCGAACGCGATCGGTTCGAGCCTGTCGCCCGCGTCGTTCAACAGGTGGATCCCGCTCAGCTGCGCGCCGACGATTTCGTCGGCCGCGTCGACCGCTAACCGAGTGCTCTGTTCGACGGTCCGCGTGTAGTTGAGCTGTCGCGTCCACTCCCGGAGCTGCGCCAGCTTCTCCTCACGACGCTTCCGGGCCGAGATGTCGCGCGTGTTGACCACGCACCCGTCGACCGCGTGGGCGTCGGCCCTGTTGCTGCCGACCGACTCCACCCAGCGGTACTCGCCGTTCGCACGCCGGATGCGGTACTCGGCCGTCGCCGTCGCCGTGTCCTTCTCGATCGAGTTCGCGAACGCCTCGGCGACCGTCTCGCGGTCCTCGGGGTGGACGTACGAGAACGCGTTCTCGCCGGTCATCTCGTGAGGGGCGTATCCGAGGATCCGTTCGACCGATGGGCTCACATACTGGAACGTCCCGTCGGCGCTGAAGGCGGTGACGATGTCGCCGGAGTGTTCGACGAACGCGCGGTGTTGCTCGCGTTCGGTGACGTCACGGACGATACCGACGAAGCGCTGCTCGCCGTCCTCTTCGAACGCGCCGAACGATATCGACAGCAGGAGCTCGCTGCCGTCGCGGTGAAGCCCCGGGAACTCGACCGCCGACCAGTCCATCGTCTGCTCCCCGGTGTCGAGGTAGCGTTCGAGCGCCCCACGGTGTCTCTCGGCGTATCCGTCAGGCATCAGCGTCGACAGCGGTTCACCTTCGAGCTCCGCGGGCGCGTACCCGAACAGCCGCTCGACGGCCGGATTCGCGAACCGGATCGTGCTGTCGGCGTCGATCGTCACGATCGCGTCCATCGAGTGGGTGGTGACCGCGTGTAAATGCTCCCGCGTACGCTCGGCCTCGGCTTCGAACCGCCGCTTCTCGGCGGCCTCGACGATCCGGTTCGCGAGGATCTGGTACTGCTCGGTCCCGCCGCCCTTCTGGAGGTAGTCCGTCACGCCCGCGGAGATCGCGTCGCTGGCGACGGCCTCCGACCCCTTCCCGGTGTATAGTATAAACGGGAGATCGGGATACCGCTCTCGAACGGTCTGTAAGAACTCGATCCCGTTCGGCCCCGGCATGTCGTGATCGGAGACGACGCAGTCGACGTCGTGAGCTCCGAGCTGTGCCAGTCCGCCGGTCGCGTCGGTTGCGGTTTCGACCGCGATCCTCTCGTCCTCGCGTTCGAGGAACGTCGCGACGATCTCCGCGAGATCCGGGTCGTCGTCGACGTGGAGCACGCGGATCTGGTCGACCATCTCCTGTGGATACAGGTAACGGCGGCTTAACCGTTTGGACGCGCCGGGCCCTGGCGGACTCCCCGACTATTCCGCCGTGGCCGACCGGAAGACCACCAGCGACCGGCCGTCGGTCGCGCGTTCCTCGACGGTGGCCGTCACTCGCCGACCGACCTCCACGGCGTCGCGCTCGGCCGGAACCCCGCGGAGGACGCCCGTGAGCCGGACCGGACCGAAGTCGGCGATCGCGTTTATATACGGTGCGTCCGCCGAGAACCCCGGCGACGGGACGTGAACCACGGAGAACGTCTCCACGGTCCCCTCGTCGTCGAGGGGCTCCCGCGAGAGCGACGTCGACCCGCAGTCCGGACAGACGCGTCGGGGCGGGAGCGACCCGTGACCGTCGGGACAGACGAGGGAGTACCCCTCTCCGTCGTCGAGCGCGTCGAGCCAGTCCCCGTGGCCGGCGTTTCGGTCGTCGGTCGCGTCCCGGTTATCGCTCATTCGGCCACCTCCAAGACGTGGACGACCGCGCTGGCGACCGTTCCGCCCGCGTTGTGCGCGACGCCGACCGCGGCGTCGTCGGCGTGGTCGCTGTTCGGGTGGTCACCGCGGAGGAGCCGCGTCAGCTCCGCGATCTGCGATCCGCCCGTCGCTCCGACCGGATGCCCCTTCGCCTTCAGCCCGCCGGAGAGGTTCACCGGGAGGTCGCCGTCTGCGGTTGTGACGCCGTCGCGCGCCGCACCGATCCCCTCGCCGGGCGCGAAGAAGCCGAGCGACTCCACGGCGAGCACCTCCGC
>CAZNOA010000189.1:0-3551 GCA_964574565.1 uncultured Halobellus sp.
GACGTTCCGCACGCGGGTCGCGTCGATCGTCATCGGCACGTCGAAGAAGGCCTCGCCCGCGGTGTCGTACGGCGCAGTGAACACCTCGCCGGAGGGGAGGTTATGCGAGTCGTACGCGACGGAGGCGGCGGAGTTGACCGCGGTCCGGCCCGCGATCGACATCGTCACGTCGGTGTCGGGAGCGTCGTCGCGCTCGGTGACGATCCGGACCTCGTCGCCGTCGTCGAGGATCGCTTTCATCCGTGCCATCTCCTCGGCGAGCGCTTCCCAGTCGCGGAGCACGGCGTCGTAGACGAACGCCTGATACTCCTCGTAGGCCATCCCCGCCTGCTGAGCGAGGCTGCGGGTGGGGTGGACGGTCGACACCCAGTCGGTGTCCATTCGAGCCTCACGGACGTCTTTTCGGGCTCTCGCGTACGCCTGTCGCGTCTCGCTCGCGACGTCGGCCGTGGCGGTGGTGTTGCGGCCGCCGCCGATCCGGAGGTAGGCGTCGGCGGCCTCGAAGATCGCGCGGTCGACAGCCGGGTCGGTGTCGAACTCGGGAGGAGCGTCCGGATCCCCGTCCGCCGACGCGCGCGACTCGGCGCCTTTCAGATAGGCGCGACCGATCTCGTCGGAGCCGTACAGGGTCGTCACGTTCGCGCCCCGCTCGCCGAGCGCCTCGGCGACCGCGACGCCCAGCTCGTGAGCGTCCTCGGCGACCGAGACGACGACATCGTCACCGGCCTCGATCCGAGCGCTCCAGTCGACGAGCTGCGCTGCGTGTTCGCTTACGCGTTCGTCCATAGTCGCCGCGTCGGCGGCGGCGGATAAATCGGTGCCGCCATCCGACGCGTCGGGCACAACAGGGCATCCGCCCGCGGCCTTGGCCGGCGGCTCTTCCGACGGAGATATCAGTTCAGATCGAGCAGCGCCGCTATCTCGTCGAGGTAGTCGTCGTAGACCCCGACGGCGGACTCGATCGGGTCCGAGGAGGCCATGTCGATCCCCGCGAGCTCGACGACGTTCAGCGGGTAATCGGAGCCCCCGGCCTTCAGCATCTCGCGGTAGTCGGCGGCGGCGGGCTCCCCCTCGTCTAAGACCCGCTCGACGATCGCGGCGGCGGCGGAGATGCCGGTCGCGTACTGGTAGACGTAGAAGTTGTAGTAGAAGTGCGGAATGCGCTGCCACTCGCGCTCGATGCCGCCCGTGAGTTCGGCGGGCGCGTAGTAGTCGCCTTTCAGGTCGGCGTACATCTCGTCGAAGGCGTCGGGCGTGAGCGCGTCGCCGGCCTCGACGCGCTCGTGGATCCGCTGTTCGAACGCCGCGAACATCGTCTGGCGGAACAGCGTCGACCGGAACCGTTCGAGGTACTCGTCGACCACGTGGGTGCGGAGCTCGTCGTCGTCGAGCGTGTCGAGCAAGTAGTGCGTGAGGAGGGTCTCGTTGACCGTCGAGGCGATCTCCGCGACGAAGATCTCGTAGCTCGCGTCGTGCCACGGCTGGGCGTCGCCCGCGAGCTCCGAGTGCATCGAGTGGCCCAGCTCGTGAGCCAGCGTGTACATCGAGGCGATGTCGTCCTGATAGTTCATCAGGATGAACGGCTGCGTGTCGTAGGTCCCGGAGGAGAACGCGCCGGAGCGCTTCCCGCGGTTCTCGTACACGTCGACCCACCGGCTGTCGAGTCCCTCGGCCATCCGCTCCTGGTACGGCTCGCCGAGCGGCGCGACCGCCTCGATCACCCACTCGACCGCCTGGTCGTACTCAACGTCCGGCCCCTGATCGCCCGTCAGCGACATGTAGAGGTCGTGGCTCTCCAGCTGTTCGACGCCGAGTGCATCCGCTTTCAGCTCCGCGTGGCGGTGTAACACGTCGAGGTTCTCGTCGACGGTGTCGACGAGCGTGTCGTACACCTCGACGGGGACGTTCGATCCGTCGAGCGCGGCCGCCCGAGCGCTGTCGTAGTCGCGGATCTCGGCGCTGACGGTGTGTTCGCGGACGGCCTTTTCGAGCGACGTCCCGACCGTGTTCCGGACGTCTTCCCACTCGTCGTAGAAGGTCTCGTGGACGCGGCGGCGGAACTCTCGGTCCGGGTTCGTCTGGAGCTTCGTGAAGTTCGCCTGCGTGATCTCGACCTCCTCGCCGTCGGGATCCTCGACGACGCCGTACGTCATGTCGGCGTTCGTCAGCATCGAGTAGATCTCGCTCGGCGCGTCGGTAACCTCGGATAAGTCGGCGAGCACCTCCTCGACTTCGGCCGAGCGCGTGTGCGGTTTCATCCGTAACACGTCGTCGAGGTAGTGCTCGTAGTCGGCGAGCGCCGGCTCCTCGTTCACGAACTCCGCGACGGCCGTCTCCGTGAGCGACTGCAGTTCGGGCTCGAGATAGGAGGTCGCGCTCGACGCCTCGGAGCCGAGCGAAGAGGCCTTCGCCGACATCGCCTGGTACTCCTGATTCCGGGTGTCCTCCGCGCTGCGGAGCCGAGCGTACGTCATCACCTGCTGTAGTTCGCGGAACACCTCCTCGCGGAGTTCGAGCAGTTCGAGGAGGGTCGCGGCGTCCTCGGTGACGCGCCCCTCGTACGCGCGCAGTTCGTCGATCCGGTCGGCCGTCGCTTCGCGGGCCGCTTCCCACGCCTCGTCGTCCTCGTAGATGCTCCGGAGGTCCCACTGGTACTCCTCGTCGATGTCGGATCGTTCGGGAACCGAACTCATACCGGCACGTTAGCCCCCCGGACACTAAGCGTTGTCAAAAGCGGAAGTCGAGGCGAGAGACCGACAGTCGCCGTTGGAGCCGCGGGCTCGAATCATAGTTCACCTGCTCGTCCGCGCACACGCTCGCTTTCGAACGTGCCTGTTGCGGTCTCACGCGCCCGCAACCCCGTCCGCCCTCACGCGCCCGCAAACTCACCCGCCTGCCGCCCATTCGGCGAGGTCGAGGACGAGGACGATCGCGTCCTCACCGTCTCGGTAGTACCGGGTGGCCCGACGCATCGGCTCGAACCCCTCGTCGGCGTACAGCGACCGGGCGGCGGCGTTGCTCTCACGGACCTCCAGCCGAACGATCGCGACCCCCACCGACCGGAGTCGGGCGAGCGCCGCCCGGAGCAGCGCTCGGCCCACGCCGTCGCCCCGCGCCTCGGGGTGAACCGCGAGATCCTTGACGTGGCCGATGTCGCGACCGTGGTTCGGCGTGGCGTCGGCGACGACGAACCCGACGACTGCGCCCTCGCGCTCGGCGACGAGGAAGGCGGGTTCGTCGACGAGACGCTCGAAGGCGTCGTACGGCCACGGGTCCGAAAAGCACGCCTGCTCGACCTGCACCACGGCGAGCAGGTCGGCGCGCTCGGCTCGGCGCACGGTGGCGTCCAAGAGGCTCACGGGGCAGATTGGCGGGCGCGAAGAATAAACGCGACGGGACCGGGTCGCCGCGAGAGACGGTCGGAACCGCCCGGCGGCGACTTCGGCGTGGACGAAACGGCCCGAGTCAGAAGCGTTAAACGCTCGCCGAGGGTACGCGGTCGTGAGGGCGCGTAGCTCAGCGGACAGAGCACTTGGTTCCGGACCAAGATG
>CAZNOA010000190.1:0-3544 GCA_964574565.1 uncultured Halobellus sp.
CGCTCGATCTGGTGGACTACTACGGCGGCAAGCCCGCCAACTTCCTCGACATCGGCGGGGGCGCGAAGGCCGAGCGCGTCACGCAGGCGCTCGACATGGTCTTCTCCGACCCCAACGTCGACAGCGTCGTCTTCAACATCTTCGGCGGGATCACCCGGGGCGACGAGGTCGCCAAGGGGATCAACGAGGCGCTCGAAGGATTCGACGAGATCCCGAAGAAGGTCGTCGTCCGACTCGCCGGCACGAACGCCGAGGAGGGGATGGAGATCCTGAACACCGACCTCGTTGAGGTCGAGAAGACGCTGGAGGACGCGGTCCAGCGTGCGGTGAAGAACGCGGACGAGGTGACCCAATGAGTTCTATCGTACGTTCACTCGCTCCCGACAGTCGCTCGCTCACGAACGATAACCTCACGCTCACCACGGGGTGGTCCGCGTGAGCATTTTCGTCGACGACGACACCAGAGTGGTCGTACAGGGAATCACCGGCGGGGAAGGGAAGTTCCACGCCGGCCAGATGATCGAGTACGGCACCAACGTCGTCGCTGGCGCGGTCCCCGGAAAGGGGGGCCAAGCGGTCGACGGCGTCCCCGTCTACAACACGGTCGACGAGGCGGTCGACGCGGAGGACGCCGACGCCTCCGTCATCTTCGTGCCGCCGGCGTTCGCCGCGGACGCGATCTTCGAGGCGCTCGACACGGACCTCGACCTCGCCGTCGCGATCACCGAGGGGATCCCGACACAGGACATGGCGAAGGTGAACAAGCGGCTGGGCGAGACCGACACGCGCCTGCTCGGCCCGAACTGTCCCGGCATCATCACGCCCGGCGAGGCGAAGCTCGGCATCCTCCCCGGCAACATCTTCTCGGCGGGGAACGTCGGGCTCGTCTCCCGCTCGGGGACCCTGACGTACCAGGTGGTCGACAACCTCACCGAGCGGGGCATCGGTCAGACGACCGCCATCGGCATCGGCGGCGACCCGATCATCGGCACCTCCTTCATCGACGCGCTCGAGGCGTTCGAGGCGGACGACGAGACCGACGCGGTCGTGATGTGCGGCGAGATCGGCGGCGAAGATGAAGAGCAGGCCGCCAAGTTCATCGGCGAACACATGGACACGCCGGTCGCCGGCTTCATCGCGGGCCGCACGGCGCCGCCGGGCAAACGCATGGGCCACGCGGGCGCCATCGTCTCCGGCTCCGGGACGGGAACCGCGCAGTCGAAGATCGACGCGCTCAACGACGCGGGCGTCCCCGTCGGCGACACACCCGAAGAGGTCGCCGACCACGTCGAAGGGTTCCTCTGAGGTTCGACGGACGAACCGAGGCCCGCCCCGAGCGGTTTTCAGAACTGATTATTCGAACGAAGAATAAACGTACCAGTAGCGTAAGGTGCGTGTATGACACCCGGTCGCGAGGGCGTCGACGACGGGGCGGAGACGGCCGTGGCCGGAGGTCCGGAAGCGGACGAGCACGCGCCGTGTCGGGTGCTCTTCGTCGACGACGAGCCCGGAGCCGCCGACCTCGCGGCGGTCAACGTCGAGCGCCTCGTGGACGACGTCGAGGCCGTGACTCGGACGGTGCCGGACGAGGCGCTCGCGGTCGTCCGCGAGGGCCCAGTCGACTGCGTCGTCAGCGACTTCGACATGCCGGGAAGCGACGGGTTGGAGCTGCTCGCCGACGTGCGACGGCTCGATCCGACGCTCCCGTTCGTCCTGTTCACCGGGAAGGGAAGCGAGGAGATCGCGAGCGAGGCCATCTCCGCCGGCGTAACCGACTACCTCCAGAAGGGCACCGGACAGGACCGGTACGAGATGCTCGCGAACAGCGTCGAGAACGCCCTGAATCGTCGCCGGGCCGAACGCGACCTCAGAGACGTGAACGCGAAGGTCACGGCGATTCACGAGTTCGCGGCCGACGTGTCGGCGTCCGAGACCGTCGACGAGGTGTTCGGTCGAGTGGTCTGCGCGGCGGAGGACATCTTGGAGTTCGATCGCTGCGTGAGCGTCCGTCGACGCGGCGACCGACTCGTCCCGGCCGCTCGGTCCGAAAGCGTCACCGAAGCGGAGGTCCGGACGTTCGACCTCGGAGAAGGCGTCGTCGGGACCACGGCCGCCGAGGAGGAGACGATGGTCGTCGACAACCTCAGCGTCGACCCGGCCGACCCCGACACGCTGGAGGACCCGGACGACCCCGGCCGGTCGGCCCCCGGGTCATCCGCCGAGGGAGGCAACGCCGCTCGTTCCGAGACCCCCCGAACCGCCGGCCGGAGCGACGGCACGGACGTCGCGGACCCGGTCGCCGACGACATCCGCTCGGCGATCAGCGTTCCGATCGGTTCACACGGCGTGTTTCAGGCGGTGTCGGACGGATACGCCGCGTTCGACGAACGGGACATCGAGTTCGCCGAGCTGCTGGCCGCCCACGCGGCCGACGCGATAGAGCAGATCGAGACGGAAGCGTCGCTCCGCACGGAGCGAGATCGGTTGGCGGCGCTGTTCGAGGACCTACCGCTCCCCGTCGCCAGAACGGTGGCCGGCGACGACGGCGGTCGCCGGCTCGACGCCACGAACGACGCCTTCGAGGAGACGTTCGGGTTCACGGACGCCGACCACGGCTACCACGAAGTCCGCGACGCGATCATTCCCGACGAGGCCGAGCCCGTCTCGTCGAGCGCGGTCATCGAGAGCCGCGAGCCGTTCCGAACTCAGGTCCGCCGACACACGACGGACGGCGTCCGGGATTTCATACTGAGCGTGATCCCGGTCGAGCGGTCGACGGAAACGACCGTCTACAACGTCTACGCCGACATCGACGAGCAGAAACGCGTTGAGCGGACGCTCCGGAAGCTCCACCGGACGACGAGGGAGATGTTCCGCGGCGAGGACCGCGAGGAGGTCGCCGTGACCGCTTCGCGAGCCGCGATCGACATTCTCGAGTTCCCGAACAGCGGCGTCCGACTGTACGACGCGGACCGAAACGTGTTGCTACCGACCGCCATCAGCGACGAGGCGACCGCGATCATCGGCGACCGCCCCGCGTTCGGGCCAGCGGATAGCCTCCCGTGGGAGGCGTTCGAAAGCGGTGAGTCGGTCGTCGTCGACGACCTCGAGGCGGTCGACACCGCCGTCGGCTACGGCGGCCTCCGGAGCCTGCTCGTCGTCCCGCTCGGCGATCAGGGCGTGATGCTGCTCGGCTCCTGTGATCCCGAGTTCTTCGGCGACACCGCGATCCAGCTGGCGCGGGTGTTGGGCGCGAACGTCACCGCCGCGCTCGAACACGCCGAACGGACCGAACAGCTCCGCGAACGCGACGCGGCGCTGCAACGGGAGATCGATCGGTTAGAGAAGTTCGCCGGGCTCGTCTCACACGACCTGCGGAATCCGCTCAACGTCGCGACCGGCCGGCTCGAGCTGGTTCGGGGGGTCGTCGACGACGAGGCGGCGCGCGAGGAACTCGACCGGGTCGAGGACGCCCACGACCGGATGAGCCAGCTCATCGACGACCTCCTCGCGCTCGCGCGACAGGGCCAGACCGTCGACGAAC
>CAZNOA010000191.1:0-2042 GCA_964574565.1 uncultured Halobellus sp.
CAGCTTTTCCGGCCCCTCCAGCTTTTCCGGCCCCTCCAGCTTTTCCGGCCCCTCCAGCTTTTCCGGCCCCTCCGAGGATCTCTTTAAACAGACCGGCGGCGAGCCAGCGCCGTGCCGACGCTCAGCAGCGCGACCACCCCGACGGCCGGGCCGAAGCCGGGAACCGCACCGCCGGTGATCCCCCCGCCCGTCACCTCGACCGTCGTCGACGCCTCGTCGACGGGGCCGATGACGCTTACCGTCACGGGGCCCGAGCCAGCGCCCGCGTCGATTCGGAGGTCGCGCTCCACGGTCGTTTCCGCGTTCGCGTCCAGGGTGACGCGCTCCGTTCCGACGACCGCACCGTCAACGCGGAACTCGACGTCCGCTCCGGCGGGGATCCCGGCGTCGTTGGCGACCGTCGCGATCGCGCGAACCGTCTCACCGGCGGTGACGGCCACGGGATCAGTCGCCACGTCGCGAACGAGGACGGGCGCCGGATCGGTGACGGCGACGGAGAGCGTCTCGCCCCCGATCCTGACCTCGTACTCGCCCGGTTCCGTGAAGGCGTGCTCGAAGCGTTCGACGGTCTCCGCGTCGGGTTCGACCGATCCCGAACGCTCGGCCACCGACTCCGCGTCGACTGTCAACGACAGGTCGTAGCTCCCGGCGGTGCCGCCCGTGTTCGAGACGAGCACCGAGAGGTCGAGGGTCTCGCCCGCGACGAGCTCGATCGGACCGCGGTCGACCGGACGGTCTCGGTACTCGCCGCTCGCCCGAACGCCGTCGTCGGTGAGCGCGTAGCCGACCCGCGCGGGCGTTTCTCCGAACGCCTCGGCGTGAGCCGATCGGTCCCACGTCTCGGGCGCCGCACGCGTCGCGGTCAACCGCTCCGCTTCGGCGCGGATATCCGCCGCCGAGTCGGTGTCGGCGCCCTCCGCGACCGCGGCCTCGACCGCGTCGAGAATGTCGTCGTTCGTGATCGGGGCGCCGGCGTCGTTCAGGCTTCGGAACACCGTCGCCAGCGAGGCCCCGCCGTCGGTCGTCAGCCGGATGTGCCGGTCGAGCTCGCCGGCGACGAGTGACCCTTTCGTGTAGTCGGCGTTCTCCGCCCACGTCTCGGGATCACCGAGAACCGACGACGCGGCCGGCTCTCGCTCGCCGCGAGCCAGCGTCCGTTCGAACGCGTCGAAGTCGATGGCACCGCGCTCGAGCGCGAACAGCGCCGCGTAGTAGGTGGCGGTCGCCTCGGTGATCCACCGGCCGCTCGCCTCGGCGCGGTACGACTGACGGGTGTGGACGTACTCGTGCGTCCAGACGTCGTCGGGCGTGTCGACGGACTCCTCGTCGCGGACCCACAGGTCGGCGGGACCGGTCTGTAAGCCGCGGACGCCCCACGACACCTCCCCCGTCGGGGCGGCGACCGCGAACACCTCGTCGTCCGGGGGGCCGACTCGTAGGGCGGTCGCCGCGCCGTCGAAGACCCCGAACACCTCCGCGGGCGTGACGGCGAGATCGGCCGCCTCGGGAACGATCAGCCGATACCGGCCGTCGATCCCCTCGTGGACGTGTTCTTCGTGCGGCCCGAGAAAGGCCAATGTCCGCGACGCGACGCCCTCGCCGTCGACGACGGTCTCGCGTTCGAGCTTCACCTGGCCGCTGAACTCTCCGGTGTACGACCAGGCGGCGGCGGTACGCGGCGTCTGTACGAGCGCCCAGTCACCGGCGTCGAAGAAGCGATACGTCCCGCCGGTGCCGAGGGGTCCCTCCTCGTCGACCGTGTCGTTGACGTCCATCGCGTACGTGAGCGACGGGTTCTCCGTCTCCCCGTCCCACGCCCACACCGCCTCGTCGGAGTCGGAGTCGGCTGCGGGCTCGAACCCGTCGGCGTCGACGGCGGCGTCGTTGCTGCTCAGGAGCGTGAGTTCGAACGCCGTCACGCGGTCGGGGAGCTCCACGCGCGTGTCGACGCCGACCGTGCCGGGCTCGTCGGTGGTGAACAGCCCGTTCTGGAGGCGGATCGTGTCGGTGTCGTCAATTGCGGTTCGAGAGTCGATTGCGGT
>CAZNOA010000191.1:2142-3504 GCA_964574565.1 uncultured Halobellus sp.
ATTGCGGTTCGAGAGTCGATTGCGGTCGCAGTTCGGGAGTCGAATGTGGTCGTCGATCCGTCGACGTCAGCGTCAGAGGCCGCCTGCGAAAGCGCCGAGACACCGGAAATTTCGTCGGAAACGCCAATCCCGACCGCTCCGGTCGATCCCTCGGCGGTGCCGGCCGCGGCCAGGCCGACGCCGAGGAGGAGCAAAACCAGAATGAGGCCGACCAGCATCCGGGACACCGAGACCGACACGCCGCCTTTCATACATGAGGTGGCGACCCGTCCGGCTTTATGACTGTCTATCAGTGTAAATAAACGAATGAGGGGAGGGGAGGGAGCGTGTGACGAACCCCTCCGCTCGTCTGTACCGGCGGCTCACACATTGCTAGTAACTCGTTAACACGCTTTATATCGGGGATCGAGACGCTGCTCAAAGCGCGTAGATTCGGGCGGTCCAGAAGTCGCGGAAAGCGTCTTCGAGCGCGGGCTCCGGCTTCCCGGTCGCGTCCGAGACGTCGGTGACCGTCGCGTGCTCCCGAACGTCGCCGAGGACGCTCCGCTCGCCGACGACCACGACGCGGTCGACGTCGCCGACGACGTCGCGCAGCTTCCTGTCAACCTTCTTCAGGTGGTCGTCGATCTGTCCCTCCCGTCGGCGCTCGAACCGCGCCTGTGAGAACCCGCCTTTCGAGTGCGCCTCCTTGACGTCCGAGACGAACCCGTCGTAGGAGACCCGCTCGTCGCCCTCGTAGACGCCCAGCGCGAACACGTCCGACCGGACCAACGCGAAGGCGAACCGACCCGTCGGCCTGAACCACGACTCCTCGAGCCGGAAGCCGTCGCTCCACTCGTCGAACGGCTCCGGCTCGATAGCGGGCGTGATCGCCGCGCTCACGCCGTCGGTGTCGTCGGCGATCACGACCGCCGGGGCCGCCCGCCTGACGAGGCGGGTCCGGTCGCCGAACCAGTCCGAGACGCGCTCGGGAACCGCGTCCTCGTCGGGGACGAACGCCGTGAGCAACCCCTCGGGATCGTCGCTTTCGATCGATCGGAACCGGTCGAGAACGTCGTCGCGTTCCGCCCCGCGGGCGTCGCTCACCCGACGGAACTCGACGGACGTCTCGTCGCTTTCGGCGCGTTCCAGCCGGTCCTCCAAAGATTCGATCCGATGTTCGAGCTCGTTGACCCGCTGTTCGGCGCGCTGGCGGTCGGCGACCGCCTCCGACCGGCGCTCCTCTTCGGCCGCGGCGCGCCGTTCGAGGTGGTGGTTCTCCTCTTCGAGCTCCGCGATCCGCTCTTTGAGCTCGGCGCGACCGAGCAGCCTGTCGATCATACCGGATCGGCGAGGCCGGGCGACCTAAAAGGCCCGCCTCCG
>CAZNOA010000192.1:0-3467 GCA_964574565.1 uncultured Halobellus sp.
CTCCTCCGGCCCGCTCATACCCGACGCTTTGAGCGCCGACGTCGTGTCGCTTTCGATCGGCCGCGAGCCGTCGAGACGCGCGGCGACGGCCTACTCGCTCGCGGTCGCGATCGCGGTTTCAAGGTCGGCGACGATGTCGGCCGGGTCCTCGATGCCGACGGAGAGCCGCACCATGTCGCCGGTGACGCCGGCCGCCTCCTGTTCTTCCTCGGTCAGCTGCTGGTGGGTCGTCGACGCGGGATGGATGACGAGCGTCTTCGCGTCGCCGACGTTCGCGAGCAGCGAGGCAAGGTCCGCGTTCTCGACGGTCCCCTTCGCGGCCTCGAAGCCGCCCTCCAAGCCGAACGTGATCATGCCGCCGTAGCCGCCCTCGAGGTACTCGCTGGCCTCTTTGTGGGTCTCGTGGCTCTCCAGTCCCGGGTAGTTCACCCACGCGACGTCGTCGTGGTCGGCGAGGTACTCCGCGACGATGCCGGCGTTCTCGCAGTGGCGGTCCATCCGCAGGGGGAGCGACTCCGTCTGCTGGAGCGTGTTCCACGCGTCGAACGGCGACTGCTGGTCGCCCAGGTCGCGGAGCCCGCGCGTGACCGCCGCGAAGGTGAACGCCGCGTCGCCGAACGCGTCGACGTAGTTGATCCCGTGGTACGCGGGGTTGTCCTGTGCGATCTCCGGGTATTTTTCGGGGTACTCGCCCCACGGGAAGGAGCCGCCGTCGACGAGGACGCCGCCGACCGTCGTCCCGTTGCCGGTGAGCCACTTCGTCGTCGACTCCCAGACGAGGTCCGCGCCGTGGTCGAGCGGCCGACAGAGGTACGGCGTGGCGAACGTGTTGTCGACGAACAGCGGCGCGCCGTGATCGTGGGCGATGTCCGCGATCCGCTGGATGTCGGGGGTGACCAACGCGGGGTTCCCGATCGTCTCGATGTGGACGTAAGCGGTGTCCTCGTCGATGGCGTCGGCGTATCCCTCGTAGTCGAGCGGGTCGACGAACCGCGTCGTGACGCCGCGGCGCTCCACGGAGTGGGTGAGATAGGTGTAGGTGCCGCCGTACAGCGCCGACGACGAGACGATGTTGTCGCCCGCGGACGCGAGCATGAACGTCGCGAGGTCGAGCGAGGCCATTCCCGACGAGGTGGCGACCGCGCCGACGCCGTTCTCGAGGGAGGCGATCCGCTCCTCTAAGGCGGCGTTCGTCGGGTTCATGATCCGCGAGTAGACGTTGCCGGCCTCCTCGAGGGCGAACAGGCGCGCCGCGTGTTCGGCGTCTTCGAACTCGTAAGAGGTGGTCTGGTAGATCGGCGTTGCTCGGGCGCCGGTGGCGGGGTCTGGGTCCGAGCCCGCGTGAACGCTTCGCGTGCTGAATCGACGCTCGCCGTCGTTCTCGTCTGATGGCATACGTCACTGTTGTGGCCGCCGACCGTTTAAATCCGCCCGGCAGCTGCGGAGCTTTCCGATATCTCAGAGGGGGAAAGCGACCTCGTCGCCGGGACGGATCGGTCTCGTACCAACCGTTAACATCGTCCAACCGTAACGTGAGGTATGAGAAGACAAGGTCCGCGCGACGAGCCCGTCGAACTGGGGGACGCGGTGGGACAGCTCCCCGACTCCGTCTGGCAGTATCTCGCGCTCGGCGTCGCACTCGTCGTCGGGTTCGCCCTCCTCAGTCAGAGCCTGCTGTTCGGCGTCGCGGCGCTGGCGCTGCTGCTCGCGGCCGTCACGGTCGTCAGCGCCGTCGAGATCGTCGACGCCTACGAGAAGGAGGCGCTGACGGTGTTCGGCGAGTACCGAAAGCTGCTCGAGCCCGGCGTCCACGTCATTCCGCCGTTCGTCTCTCGGACGTACCCGTTCGACATGCGGACGCAGACGATCGACGTGCCGAGCCAGGAGGCGATCACGCGGGACAACTCGCCGGTCACCGCGGACGCGGTCGTCTACATCAAGGTGATGGACGCGAAGAAGGCGTTCTTGGAGGTCGACGACTACAAAAACGCCGTCTCGAACCTGGCGCAGACGACCCTCCGTGCCGTCCTCGGCGACATGGAGCTCGACGACACGCTGTCTCGGCGGGAGATGATCAACAACCGGATCAACGAGGAGTTGGACGAGCCGACCGACGAGTGGGGGATCCGCGTCGAGGCCGTCGAGGTCCGCGAGGTGAGCCCCTCACAGGAAGTGCAGCGCGCGATGGAGCAGCAGACCGGCGCCGAGCGCCGTCGCCGCGCGATGATCCTCGAAGCGCAGGGGGAACGCCGCTCCGCCGTCGAGCAGGCCGAGGGTGACAAGCAGTCGAACATCATCCGCGCGCAGGGTGAAAAGCAGAGCCAGATCCTCGAAGCGCAGGGTGACGCCATCTCCACGGTCCTGCGCGCCCGCTCCGCCGAGTCGATGGGCGAACGCGCCATCATCGAACGCGGCATGGAGACCTTAGAGGAGATCGGCAAAGGCGAGTCCACCACCTTCGTCCTCCCCCAAGAGCTCACCAGCCTCGTCGGCCGCTACGGCAAAGCGCTGTCCGGCTCCGACGTCCAGCAGATGGAGGGGTTAGAGGGGAAGGAGTTCGACGAGGAGACCGAAAAGCTGCTCGGCCTCGAAGACATCGAGAGCGCGCTCGAACAGCTGGATACGGTCGCCGACAGCGACCTCCGAACGGACGAGACCCGCGATGCCGACACCGCCTCCGCCGCCGAGGCCGCTCGGCTCGCCGACGTTCCAGGATCCGAAGACGTCGACCGCGAGGCGGAGCGGGACGTCGATCTGGAATCGGAGACGGAGCGACCGGGACGGTAAACCAGCCGGCTACGAGGAGAGATCAGCTCTCACAGGCTCTGCACTCGAGAATATCTCGACTGAATTTCTGTGCGGCATTCACGCTGTGCTGATAGTAGAGGCTCTTGACTCCCTTCTTCCAAGCTTCTATGTAGAGCTGATTGATCTCCTTGACGCTCACTTCGCTCGGGTCGATCGAGACGTTCACGCTCTGTGCTTGATCGATGTGTTTCTGTCTCTGTGCCGCCTGGTTGATGATCGCCATCTGTGGTATCTCGGCGAAGGTCTTGAACACCTCTTTCTCTTCGTCCGTCAGACACTCGAGATGCTGAACGCTCCCGTCTTTATTCGCGATGCTGTCCCAGACTTCGCGCTCGTCGTTGCCTCTCTCCGTCAGTATCGCTTGGAGGAATCTGTTCTTTTGCGTCGACTTCAGCTTCGCGCCGTCTCGCACGAAGTAGTTCGATTTCAGCGGCTCGATGCTCGGGCTGACCTGGCCCAGAATGACGCTGCTCGACTTCGTCGGGGCCACGCTCATCGTCGTCGTGTTCCGCCTGCCGTAGCCCTCGAGCACCTCCGGCTCTCCGAACTCGTCGGCGAGCGCTTCACTCGCCTCGTAACTCCGCTCTTTGATTGTCCGGAACAGCTCCTCGTTCTTCTCCATCGCCTCCATACTGTCGAAGGGGATCATGTTGCTCTGG
>CAZNOA010000193.1:0-3460 GCA_964574565.1 uncultured Halobellus sp.
GTGTCGAGCGTGGGTTGTACGTGTGTGAGGAACACGACGATGCGTTCAACGCTGATGTGAATGGGGCGGAGAACATCCGCCTCAACATCAACGACGAAAGTAACTCCGAGTCTTCTGGGCGGTTGTCCGGGGATAGGAGTACCGGCTGGTTGGCACAGCCCGGAGTCTACCTTCACGACTTGTCCAGCGGATTCCAACCGCAGGCACAAGTGGTAGACTGCAAACCTTAATATCCCAATCCAGCGGTTCGGTGCCGTGGGATTCCTCCGCCTTCAGGCGGAGGAGGATGTCAATACCGGTCACGGCGCAGAGATCCGTTTTCGATCCGGTAGACCCGACATCGGATCGTGTGGGGGCGAGAACCGCCGACGCACTTATGAATATTGTCAGCGAATATGAAATTTGGTGGCGAGAATGTACGATCAGATCCTGTATCCGACGGACGGGAGCACCGGTTCCGAAGCGGCGGCCGAACACGCGCGGCTGCTCGCGTCGACGTTCGACGCGACCGTCCACGTGGTATACGTGGTCGACACGCGCCACACCGGGCTGGGGATGAGCGGGGCCTTCCTCGCCGATGACGGCTCCGGGCTGAGCGGGAAGGCGGAGGAGAGCGGCGACGCGGGGATGGTCGGAGAGCGACCCGACTTCGAGGAGATGGACGAGGCGCTCAGCGAGCGCGGCTCGGCGATGGTCAAGAAGGCGGCCGCGGCGTTCGGCGACATCGATACCGTCACCGCCGTCAAGATGGGGAACCCGTACTCGGTGATCTTGGAGTACGCCGACGACAACGACATCGACCTGATCGTGATGGGAACGCACGGGCGGACCGGCGTCGAGCGGTACCTGATCGGGAGCGTCACCGAGAAGGTCGTCAGGCTGGCCGGCCCGCCAGTGGTGACGGTGCGTGCCGACCGCGACGAGTGAGCGTCGCCCCCGACCGCCCGCGACTCGTTTTTTCCGAGCGGTGGATACCGCGTTCCGAAACCCTTACTCCCGGTCCGGAACACCTCCCGGTATGAGCGATACGTCCGAGTCGACCGACGCTGCGGGGACCGACGAGGCGGCGGACTCCGAGGCGGCTGCGGTCGACGCCGACGAGGTCCGGCACGTCGCGGAGCTGGCGCGGGTGCGACTCGCCGACGACGAGGTCGACGAGTTCGCCGAGCAGTTCGGCGACATTCTGGAGCACTTCGAAGCCCTCGACGAGGTCCCCGAGACCGACCGCGATGAGGAGCTGGTCAACGTGATGCGTCCCGACGAGGTCGAGTCGGGACTCACTCAGGAGGAAGCGCTGTCGAACGCCGACGAGACGGAAGACGGGTTCTTCGTGGGCCCGAAGGTGTCGTAGATGGCGGCCGACCTCAACTGTTTCATCACCGAGGAGCCGATCGAGGGGGACGCCGACGCCGACGGTCCGCTCGCGGGGGCGACGGTCGCGGTCAAGGACAACATCTCGACGGCGGGCGTCCGGACGACCTGCGGCTCGGCGATGCTCGCCGACTACGTCCCGCCGTACTCCGCGACCGTCGTCGAGCGGCTGACGGAGGCGGGAGCGACGATCGTCGGCAAAACGAACATGGACGAGTTCGGGATGGGAACGACGACGGAGACCTCAGCGTTCGGCCCCACGCGCAATCCGGCCGATCCGGAGCGCGTCCCCGGCGGCTCCTCGGGGGGGTCGGCGGCGGCGGTCGCCGCCGGCGAGGCCGACATCGCGCTCGGCTCGGACACGGGTGGCTCGGTTCGCTGTCCGGCGGCGTTCTGCGGCGTCGTCGGGATCAAGCCCACCTACGGGCTCGTCTCCCGGTACGGCCTCGTCGCGTACGCGAACTCCCTCGAACAGATCGGGCCGATCGCGGGCACCGTCGAGGAGGCGGCCGCCGCGCTCGACGCCATCGCCGGGCCGGATCCGCACGACGGGACCACCCGCGACCTCGCCGACGTCGAGGGGGCGAATCCGGACGCGAGCTACGCCGCGGCCGCCGACGGCGACGTGGACGGGCTGACGATCGGCGTCCCGACGGAGCTGTTCGACGGCGCCGACGAGCGCGTCGTCGAGACGGTCGAGGCGGCGATCGCGGAGCTGGAGACGCAGGGCGCGGAGACGACCGAGATCTCGCTTCCCTCGGTCGAACACGCGGTACAGGCGTACTACGTGATCGCGATGGCGGAGGCGTCCTCCAACCTCGCGCGGTTCGACGGCGTGCGGTACGGGAGCCGGGCCGAGTCGGACGGCAACTGGAACGAGTCGTTCGCCGAGACGCGCGAGGCGGGGTTCGGCGCGGAGGTCAAGCGCCGGGTCCTGCTGGGCACCTACGCGCTCTCGGCGGGCTACCACGACAAGTACTACCAGAAGGCGCAGGACGCCCGCGCGTGGGTCCGTGAGGACTTCGAGGACGCGTTCGCTGACGTGGACGTGATCGCGTCGCCGACGATGCCGGTGCTCCCCTTCGAGCTCGGAGAGGGCCTCGACGACCCGCTGCGGATGTACCTCGCGGACGCGAACACGACGCCGGCCAACCTCGCGAACCTTCCCGCGATTTCGGTGCCCGCGGGCGAGGCGGAGGGACTCCCCGTCGGACTCCAGCTCGTCGGACCGAAGTTCGACGAGGAGACGGTGATCCGGGCGGCGAGCGCCGCCGAGCGCTAATTCGAACGAATTCGGTCAAACCCGAGTTGACCGTCTCGACCGCTTATCTCTCCGCCCCGCTATCGCCCGGACGCATCATGACCGACGACGAACACGTCTCGGCGACCAGTTTCGATCACGACACCGTCCGCTCCGCCAGCCGCGTCGCGATCGCGGCGATCGCGCTGATCGCGATACTGTATCTGTTGACCGCCCTGCCGGGGGCGGACCGGCTGATCCCGCTGACGCCGGTGACGTTCGCGGCGGCCGCGACCGCGGTCCTCACGCTCGCCGTCGTCGCGCTCCTCGTGTACGCCGCGCCGCGGTTCGCGTCGCTGGCGCGGACGAGCCGCCACCGGAGCGACGCGACCGAGCACGTCGAAACCGTCTCGGAGAACGTCGGCGGCGTAGTCTACTGGCTGGTCGTGCTCGTCGCCGTGATGGTCGCACACGCGGGGCTCGCCGGGGCGGTCACACCGCTTTTCGGCGGGGTCGAGTGGGCGTACGACGCCGCGTTCCTGTTCGCCTCGCTCGTTCCGCTCGTGTTCCTCGTCGCTCGACTCAGCGTGACCGTCGACCCGCTCTCAACGCTCGTCGCCGATCGGGTCGCCGGAAGCGAGCCGTCGGAGGCCGGGTCGGCCGGGGAGGACACCGGTTCCGCTGACGAGGGTGTCGATTTGGCTGACGAGGACACCGCCAGCGGGTCACGCCACGGGGCCGAGGGTCGGTAGACGCGATCCGGAACGCCCATAGCCGCCCCGGAGAACGGAGAGGTATGTCGCTGACTGACGAGGAGCGGAGCCGGCTCGCCGACATCGTCCGGCTCCA
>CAZNOA010000194.1:0-3457 GCA_964574565.1 uncultured Halobellus sp.
CCGGGCGCCTCCGCGTCGTTGTGTCGGATCGCGTTCGAACAGAGGTTCTCGACGACGACTCGAACGACCGCGGGCACGGTCACCGACGGGACTTCCCCTTCGACGGAGACCCGCGCGCTCGGGTGATCCGCCCGGAGGTCCGAGACGACTCCGTCGATGACGCACGCGAGCGAGACTGGCGGCGTCTCCGAGACGGGGTCGAACAGCTCGCTGGCCGTCCGGGTCCGCTCGCTGAGTTCGAGGATGCGCGTCGCGCTCTGCTCGACGACCGACAGCGCCCGCTCGTTGGTCGGGTCCGATCGGAGCCGGTCCGTGTACCCCTGAATGAGGTTCGTCTCCGTTCGGATGTCGTGTCGAAACACCCTGTTGAGCACGTCCAACCGCTGTTGTTGGCCGATGTACTCGCCGACGTCGTGAAAGACGACGACCTGACCGATCGACCGGTCGTGAGCGTCGCTCACGTCTCTGATCGTCGCCTCGTACGGGCGGCGACCGTTCGAACCCATGATCGTGACCGTCGAGGTGGCGTCGGCCGCGTCGGAGAGCTCGGCGTATCGCGGCACGATGGCGACGGCCCGTTCGCCGACCGCGGCCCGGCGGTCGATGCCGAATATCTCGGCCGCGCTCTCGTTCAGATCGACGACGTACCCCTCGGTCCCCACGACGAACGCCGGGTCGTGAAGCTGCTCGAAGACGAGCTGTCGCGCGCGGCGGCGGGGCGCGGGCGTGAGCGAGAGCAGCCGGAACCGCGAGAGCGCGAGGAGATACGCGACGCCGGAGACCGCGAACGCCAGTGGGGTCGGGTCGAGTCCCCCGAGCGACACCGCACCCGAGAGGTACAGCACGCTGCTCGCCCACGGCGCCGCGGTCCCGACGAGCAGTGCCGCGCTCTGGCCGCGAAACGGCCGCGCGTCGTCGCGAACGAGCTGTAAGATCGGGACGGACCCGACCAGTCCGAGCAGATAGGTGTAGCCCGCGGCGACGTAGTACCACGGGCCGGGAGTGACCTGCAGGAACGAGCCGGTGGCCGACTCCGCGAGGTCGGCGTCCGCCTGGATGAGTCCTCCCGGATCGCCGGTCGCGACCACGGCGAGCGTGACGACCGGGACGACGGCCAGCGCGGCGAGGACCCCCGGAGTCACGTAGCGGTCTCGGCCCGTGTATTCGAAGGCGAACAACACCCACGCGACCGGGATGACGACGACCCCGACCCACTGGACGTCGTACCAGACCGCCTTCGCCGCGAGCGTCGTCGCCTCGAGTTCGAAGAAGAGGAACGTCGTCCACCACACCTGCCCGGCGAGCAGCAGCGACAGCCACCCCGCACCCCCCTCGGGTCGTTCGCGCCACGCGAGGATCGCCGCGGACGTACCGGTCACGACCGCGGCGAGGAGCGCGACCGAGAGCGGGCTCAAGCCGTACACGATTTATTACACTTGTCGATCATATAAATCATTTTGTTACAAGAATCCGACATCGGATCGGTGCCCTGAAAAATAGCGTCGGTGAGCCGTGCGGATCGCCCTCGCGGACTCGTTTCGCTGTCGTTGACGGGAGCCGCGGGATTCGAGCGCTCCCGGGCGGGCTCACCCGATCAGCTGCACCCCGACGAGGACCCCGCCCACGATCAGGTAGCTGCAGTCCGGCGCGACGCCGAGCAGCGCGGCGTCGTCGATTCGGCCGGCGAGCCCGGTGACGCCGATCGATACCGCGATCCCGGCGAGGAGCGCGGCCGCGAGCGGCCACGCGAGCAGTCCGACGGCCACCGAGGCGACGACGACGACGGCAGCCGCGGCGTCGACGCCGTAGAGTGCGCGTCGAGTCGCGGCGACTCCGATCGCGACGGGGAGCGTCGCGACGCCGACCGCCGCGTCCGCGTCGATGTCCCGGACGTTGGGGAGTTCGGCGTCGACGAACGACCGGAGGAAGAAGTACGCGAAGACGACGACCGCGAGCGGCCCCGCGCTCGCCCCGGCGAACGCGAGCGGGAGGACGGTGACCGCGACCGCCCAGCCCAACGCGACGACGACCGAGTTGAGAATCACCACCTCCTTCAGCCGCGGAACCCGCCGCCGAACGGCACGTGCTCGGGTGCCCGAGCCGACCGCCCCGGCGAGTCGACCGACGCTGGGAAGCCAGTTCGAGGCGTACAGCACCCAGAACGCGCCGGGGACGAGCGTGACGCCGAGCGCGAGCGGTCCGCCGACGACCGCAATCGCGACGGCGAACCCGTACGCGAGCGCGGCGGCGATCATCAGCTGATCCGCGTATCGGTGCGCGAGCGCGGCTCGCTCCGGCGTCGACCGGGCGTCGGCGTCGGCGTCGGCGACGTGATCGACGGTGTACACCGCGAAGGTCACGAGCGCGACGACGAGCGGGGCGGGCGTCAGCGCCAGCCCGAGCAGCACGGTCGCGATGAGCGCCTCGACCGCCGCGATCAGCGCGATGAACGGCGCTCCGGAGGCGAGCGCTGAGAGGGTTCGAGTCGCGCTCGCGACGGTTCTGTGTTTCCTCGACTCGTCGGTCGAGGACGGACGGTACAACGATTCCGTGCCGTCGATCGGCGTCGACGGCGGATCTGGTGTGTCTTCCATATGCGATGGCCGGAGCCGACCGTTCGGCGCCGACCGTGAGGACGTACCGTCGGGAGACACATCTATCCGGCTACCAGAAACTAAATAAAATAGTACAGATATTTGTTTTATCAGTCGAAGCCTCTCGATGTTCGACCACTGTCGCCCCCCTTCAGTACCCTTTTGAGGCGAGCGGCCGATCCGAGGTGTATGGACGGAACACTCGATCACGTGATGATCCGCGTCGAAGAGTTAGACGAGACCCTCGACTGGTATCAGACCCACCTGAACTACGAGGAGAAGGGACGCTGGGAGGCCGACACGTTCACCAACGTCTACCTCGGCCCCGAGGAGATGCACGAGGACGGCGCGCTCTTAGAGATCACGTACAACCACGGCGACCACACCTACGAGATCGGTGACGCGTGGGGCCACATCGCCGTCCGCGTCCCGGAGGACGCCCTCCAGGAGTCGTACGACCAGCTGATGGAGGAGGGCGTCGAGGACTACCGCGATCCCGAGTCGTGCGGGAACCGATACGCGTTCGTCAAAGACCCCGACGGCCACGAGATCGAGATCGTCAAGCGCGACTACGGCGCGAAGTGGAGCATCGACCACACGATGATCCGCGTCGAGGACGCCGACGAGGCGCTCGGCTACTGGACCCGGAAGTTCGAGTACGACGAGGTCGGTCGCTGGGAGTCCGACACCTTCGCGAACTACTTCATGGAGCCGTCGGACGCCGCTCCGGAGGCGATGTCGCTGGAGCTCACGTACAACTACGACGGCCGCGAGTACACGATGGGCGACGGCTGGGGGCACCTCTGTGTCCGCGTCGACGACCTCGACGAGGCGTGGGAGACGCTCGTCGAGCGAGAGGCGCC
>CAZNOA010000195.1:0-3442 GCA_964574565.1 uncultured Halobellus sp.
TCTCGCCGACGAACCGCGACGTCTCGGGGACGACGGCCTTGTCGAGGACGCCCTCCGTCTCGTCGTCGTCCAGCGTCCGTTCGGCCACGCGCCGTCCGCCGAGCCGCCGCAGACCGGACGCCTCACTGAACGCGTCGACGTCGGGACGCGTGCCGTGGACGACGAGGACGTCCCCGGCTTCGAGCCGCTGGTCCGTGTCGGCCGCGAGGAACGTCTCTCCGTTCCGACGGATCTGCAACACCCTCGCGGCGGTGTCGGTCCCGTCGTGGAGCTCGTCGATCGCGAGGCCGACCGTCTCGCTCTCTTCGGTGACACGGAGCCGCGTCAGAAACGCGTCCTGTTCGAACTCGGCTAAGAGATCTGCGTCGACCGGTATCCGAGCCGGGGTGAGCCGGCGGCCGACGGTCATGAGGTAGCCGATGCCGACGAGGAGGATCACGATACCCAGCGCGGAGAACTCGAACATCCCGATCGGACCCCGAGGGAGCAGGGTGGCCGCGAACTCGCTGGCGAGGAGGTTGGTCGAGGTCCCGATCAGGGTGAGCGTTCCACCGAGGATCGCGGCGTACGACAGCGGAAGCAACAGCTTCGACGGTGAGACGCCGGTCTCCTTTGCAAGGTCCGTGATCATCGGGATGAACACCGCCACGACCGGGGTGTTGTTGATGAACCCCGCGATCGGGCCGGTCGTACAGACCGTCGCCGCGAGCGCTCGGGTCTCGCTTCCACGGGTCAGCGTCGCGAGGTAGAGTCCGAGCCGCTCGACGAGCCCCGTGTTACCGATGGCCGCGCTCAGCATGTACATCGCGACGATAGTGACGGTCGCCGTGTTGGCGAACCCGGAGATGGCTCCGCGGGCCGTCACGCCGGTCCACGGCTCCAGCGCCGCCAGCGCGACGACGATCCCGATCGCGGTGATGTCGTTCGGGATGACCTCCGTGACGAACAGGACGAGTGCGACGGTTATCAGCGCGAACACGACGAGGGCCCCGGGCGACACGCCGGCAAGCATACCACTACCGCTTCGGGGGGAGATATAAATGTGTTCGCGATCCGATCAGAAGTCAGGCGCTGGCACGGTCGCCGTGGGTCATCCCGAGTCGCTCTCGAACCGTGGTGCGGGTTGTGGAGAATCGATCGCCGACGCTGTCGCTCCCGAGGCGTGCTGTTCGGCGAACGACACCGCCCGTTCGCTGTCAAGAAGCTACTGAATGTGGCCTTCGCGGCGGAGCTGGTCCGCGTCTTCGTCGCTGTACCGCCACTCGACGTTCGCCTTCTCGTCCTGCCAGGACCACGGTTCGGCGAGTACGACGTCGCCCTCGCTGATCCACGTACGGTACTTCATGCGGCCGGGAATCCGGCCCAGTCGTGTTTCTCCGTCGACACAGCGCAGTCGTACGTGATTCCCGCCGAGGTGTTCCGTCACCACGGCGAACACTTCGTCGTCCGAGGGCATTCGGAGGTTCCGACGCCCGGATTCTTCGCTCATACGGTCAGTAATGCGCTCGCCCGTATAAGTGATTGGAGACGCGTGTCCGCGTTTGACACGGAGACGGTTGACCCACACCGGACGCGGGGTTCCGCTGACCGCCGTCCGCGGCCGTCGTCTCAGTCGCGACCGCCGTCCGCGGCCGTCAGCGCCTCGTCCGCCGGGGAACCCCCGTCCTCGGTTCCCGGAGCCGGGCCTCCGTCGCCGGCGAAGGCGGCGTCGACCTGCGCGAACGTCTCCGACTCGGTTCCCGAGTTGTCGACGACGAGGTGATCGCTTTCGATCCGGTCGAACAGCTCCTTGAAACGGAGGTGGATATCGAAGTCGGCGTCGCTGATCCCGTCGCGGCGCTCGATCCGCCGCTCGACCACCGACTCGTCGCACTCGACTTCGATCAGGTCGAACCCGTCGGCGACCGCGTCGCCGACCGCCCGCGCGTCCTCGCGAAACCGAGCGTCGGCGAACGTGGCGTCGAGAACGATCGACGAGCCCTGCGCGACGCGCTCGCGGGCCCGGCGGATCAGCTCCGCGTAGACGGCTTTAGTCTCCGCCTCGGAATACTCGGGGTCGTCGAACAGCTCCTTCCGGATCACGTCGGTTCGGAGGATCTCCCCGTCGACGTGTGCCGCCACTCGCTTCGCGACCGTCGTCTTCCCGACCCCCGGGAGCCCGCAGACGACGGCGAGTGCCCCGGAGGTCTCCCCCGTTTCGGCCGCGACCAACGCCTCGGACTCCGTCGGTGTCGAGAGCTCTCCCGCCGCCGTCTCCGCCGCCACCGTATCGAGCGTTTCGGCGGGTGCGGAAGCCGGCTGGCCGACCGTCGTCTCCGACTCTCCACCGTCGTTTCCGTCGTGATTCGGCTGCGGCACCTCCCCCGGATTCGGCGGTCGGTCGCCCTCCGTCATTCGTCTCACCGATCGGCAGAGAGCTAAAAGAAGCTTCCTTTCGGTGCGTCGCGCGGCGGACCGTACCCGCAGTCCGCCCCGTGGCGTTCGCCCGCCCCAGCGGGAGCGAGCGAAGCGTTCAAATCCCGCGGTGACGCTCCTATGAGACATGGAAGACATCATCCTCGACGAGGACGACGAGGTGCTCGCCCCGGCGGTCGTGGTCGCGACGATGGCGCTCATCGTCGTCTTCGTCGTCGGCTTCGTGATCTTCGGCGTCGGTCTCGTGATCTGAGCGGCGCGAGTCTCCACACCCGTCTGAGCCCCCCGAAAACACTCGGCAACTCCGCGGCGCTTTTGTCACGACCCGCGAAACGGTGCGGCATGACACGCCATCTCCTGACCGAGCTGCTCGACCGCAACGACGAACACGTCGCCTCTCTCGACGCCGACACGTTCGCGGAGTATCGCGACGCACAGCGCCCGCCGGTCGTCTCCGTCTGCTGTTCCGACTCCCGCGTTTCCCAAGAGGGGATGTGGGCGACGGACGGTCCTGGCTTCCTCTTTACCGCCGGTAACATCGGCAACCGCGTGAGCGACGTCGTCGACGGCGAGCGGGTGCTCGAGGGCAGCGTCGCCTACCCGCTCGGATACACCGACACGAACGTACTCGCGGTCGTCGGACATACGGGATGTGGCGCCGTCGACGCCGCCCTCTCGGCCGTCCGAACCGGCGATTTCCCCGCAGAACCGGGCGTCAGAGCCGACGTCGAGGACCTCGTTCCCGTCGTCGAGCGGGGCCTCGACGACCCGGCGGTCGCCGCCGCCGACGATGACGCCGATTCCGCGCCGAGCGTTCGCAACCGCCTCGTCGAGTACAACGTCCACGAACAGGTCGCGATGGCCCGCGGGACCGAACAGGGGGCTCACGCCGACGTCTACGGCTTCGTCTACGATTTCCAGGGCGTCTACGGCGACCGCGACGGCGCGGCGTACCTGGTGAACGCGAACGGTGAGCGCGACCCGGCGGCGCTCCGCGAACTGGTCGGCGACGAACGCGCCGACCACG
>CAZNOA010000196.1:0-3437 GCA_964574565.1 uncultured Halobellus sp.
GTGGAGATCGTCCGCGAGCGGGCTGTTCTCGTCGAAGGCGATGGCACCCTCGTCGTCCACGTCGACCTTCACGGACGGTCGCGTCACGCGAGCGCCGTTGACGGTGATGTGACCGTGAACGATGAACTGGCGGGCCTGCTGTGTCGAGGACGCGAATCCCTGCCGGTAGGCTATCGTCTGGAGCCGACGCTCGAGCAGGTCGGTCACGTCCAGCGAGAGGACCGTGGAGATGTCGTCGTTGTCGCCGAGGATCCCGATTCGGCGGAGTCGCGTCACGAACTCCGACCCGAGCTCCTGCGCGTCGTCGACGTCACCCTGCGCCTCGCCGAGGAGGCGACGCGCCTCGCGGCGCATGCTGCGCAGCTCGGACTGTGCGCGCCAGAACTCCTCTTTGTTCTTGAGACCGTACCGCGAGAGGAGATCGGACTCCTCGGCGATGCGTTCGCCCTGGTACGGGTGGTTCGGCGTCTCGTAGCCCTTGGTGTTCTTTCCGGTGCTCATTCGTCGTCAGCCTCCGCTTCTTCGGCCATCTCCTCGCGGATCTCCTCGACGTTGACGCCGATGGTCCCCTCGGAGCGGCCGGTGGACTTCGTTCGCTGTCCGCGGACCTTCTGGCCGCGCTTGTGGCGAACGCCTTTGTACGATTCGATGACCTTCATCCGGTTGATGTCGTGACGCCGCTTCTCGCTAACGTCGGTGCCGACGAGGTGCGTCGTCTCTCCGGAGTAGAAGTCGTTCTGTCGGTTCGTCATCCACGACGGGACGTGGTCTTCGAGGTTCTCGGCGATGTCGACCACCGCGTCGATGTCATCCTCGTCGAGGAGGCCGAACGTGGCATTTTTGTCCACGTTCGCCTTCTCGGCGACCAGCCGCGCCGTGCGCGTGCCGATGCCGTCGAGTTCGGACAGGCTTCGCTCGACCGTCTTCGTCCCGTCGAGGTCTGTGCCCCCGATCCGAACGAAGTACTGGAGATCTTCTTCCTCCTCCGGTGAGTCGTCCTGTGATTCTTCCGTGCTCATGTGTTGGTTGTGGTGAGTCCTACCGGCGCGAATCCGGCGGTACTCGGTCCGTTCGAGCGTTGCGGCGGGGATTCGAACCCCGGAGGCAGTGACGCCACAGAGTTAGCAACCCTGCGCCTTGGGCCAGGCTTGGCTACCGCAACTCGCGTCGTATCATCGCCCTCGTGGACTCGGGACCCGGTGCCCCTGCAGTTCGTGCATCAGTACGGTCCCGCTTTCGCTACTTAAACATCACGAAACCCGCGGGGGGCTGAGACGAGTTCACACGCCCCTTGACGAGGGGGTGAAGCCGAAACACCGGCGGAGAGAACACGAGCGCTGACGGAACGGAAACGAGCAGCGGCGGCCGTTTGGCGTACTGTTTAGTGGGTGCCGCCGGAGGGTCGATCCATGCAAGCCGTTCAGTTTGACGCCCACGGCGACCGCGACGTGATCGAGTACGGTGCGTTTCCCGACCCCGAACCCGACCGCGACGAGGTGCTCGTCGACGTCAAGGCCGGGGCGTTGAACCACCTCGACGTCTGGACGCGCCGCGGGCTCCCCGGAATCGACCTCGACATGCCGCACATTCCCGGGAGCGACGCCGCGGGCGTCGTCGAGGCGGTCGGCGACGGCGTGACGCGGTTCGAGCCCGGCGACCGCGTGGCGGTGAGCGCCGGCGTCTCCTGTGGGGAGTGCGAGTTCTGTCGCGCCGGCGAGCAGTCGCTGTGTCCGAACTTCCACATCATCGGCGAACACGTCCGTGGGGTCCACGCCGAGAAAGCGGCCGTTCCGGAGGAGAACCTCGTTCCCGTCCCGTCCGGCGTCGACTGGGAGGTCGCCGGCTCCGCGTCGCTCGTCTTCCAGACCGCGTGGCGAATGCTCCAGACGCGGGCCGACATCGAGGCCGGCGAGAAGGTGCTCGTGCTCGGCGCGTCCGGCGGCGTCGGCCACGCGGCCGTCCAGATCGCCGACCACGCGGGCTGTGAGGTGTTCGCGACCGCGTCTACCGAGGAGAAGCTCTCGCACGCCGAAGACTGCGGCGCCGACCACGTCATCGACTACGAGACGAACGACTTCGCCGACGAGATCGCCGAGCTGACCGGACGTCGCGGCGTCGACGTCGTCGTCGACCACGTCGGCGAAGCGACCTACCCGAACTCGCTGAAGTCGATGGCGAAGGGCGGTCGCCTCGTCACCTGCGGGGCGACGACCGGACCGAATCCCGACGCCGGGCTCAACCGGATCTTCTGGAACCAGCTGTCGGTGATCGGTTCGACGATGGCAACCCCCGGCGAGGTCGACGACGTCCTCGAGCTCGTCTGGGACGGCACGTTCGAGCCGCGGATCAGGGAAACGCTTCCCATGAGCGAGGCCGCGCGCGCCCACGAGATGATCGAAAACCGTGAGGGCTTTGGGAAAGTGGTCGTAAGGCCTGATAGTGAGCTCTGAGACCGACGCCGACGACGTCGCGACCGCCGACGGCGGCAGCACCGACCGAGCTGCCGACAGCGGCGGGGACGCCGACGGTAGCACGGACGGCGGCTACGTCCACACCCCGGAAGGCACCGACGGGGCGAGCGGCCCGTCCGGCGACGGTCGCGTCGCTTCGGGAGGCGAGCCGGAGCCCGACGGCTTTGGCCGGAAGGGGTGGGCGCTGACCGCCGTGCTGTTCACCTGCGTCCTCGTCATCCCCGGGATCATCTACGTCTACCCGTACGCGGCCGGCGCGTTCGGCTTCACGTTCTTCGCGACGTATCTCGCGCTTCCGCTCGTTCCCGCGATCCTGCTCGGACTCGTCGCCGTCTGGTCGATGACCGCGGCGACCCCGGACGAATAGCCGGGCCGACAGCCCTCACGACGCGGAGCGCCGTGTGGCGGCTCCAACCGCTCGGCTCGGCGCCGAACGGCAATCGTTTTGAACGACACCCACGGAGTAGCGATATGTTGATCACCGTCTCCGGCCCGCCGGGAAGCGGGAAGAGCACGAACGCCGCCGGGCTCGCCGACGCGCTCGGTCTCGACCACGTCTCTGGCGGCGACATCTTCCGCGAGATGGCCGCCGAACGCGACATGACTCCCGTCGAGTTCAACGAGTTCGCCGAGGAGGACCCGCAGTTCGATCGGAACCTCGACCGGCGGCTCCACGAGATCGCGACCGACCGCGACGACGTCGTCCTCGAGTCGCGGCTCGCCGGCTGGCTCGCGGCGGACCACGCGGAGTTCCGGTTCTGGTTCGATGCCCCGGTCTCGATCCGGGCCGAGCGGATCGCCGAGCGCGAGGGGAAGCCGATCGCCCGCGCGAAAGCGGAGACCGAACGGCGCGAGGCGTCCGAACGGAAACGCTACCTCGAGTACTACGACATCGATATCGATGATCTCTCGATTTACGACGCCGCGTACAACACCGCTCGCTGGAGCCCGGACCGGTTCCTCGAC